>JBHIDG010000231.1:0-5373 GCA_046760025.1 Woeseia sp.
ATCCACCGTGATCCGGTCTTCGTTTTGAAACATGTCCTCGTGTGGATTAATTGGGTCGAGCAATTCGAAATCCTGCTCATACTCAAGGTAAAGATTCCACAGCAGTGCTTCTAGTTCTGGGTCGTCCTTGATAATGGGTAATCCAATCGTGCGCCCCTCATTTCTTCCGATGGCGTGGCCATGCGACCGAGTTTCCTCCGCTAGAGTGGCGATAATTGCCTCAGTGATCCTATCATCCAAACGTTTGGTTCTAGATTCGAGCATCTTCCGTGCAACTTCTCTGATATGAGAATGTACCCTGTGAACCTTACCCAGCAGCAGCGGCGTTAGCTTCTCTGCCATGATATTTGTCGCTGCGGACAACGCAGATTGGTCGCGGATCCCGGCGCGTTTGTCCAGAAATTCAAAATACGCGACCACATCTTCAACACTAATCTCCTCCTGCTGTCCAGTTGTCTTCTGTATAGTTATGCTTGGATCAATAGGACCAAGTTCAGCTTTTGGAGTCATCACTATTTCATCTGCGCTGATCGTTACTAAAGTTGCCGCACTCATGGCGCGGTAAGGAATGAGGACACCAAATTGACGACCGATTTCACGGAACATCGAGGTTATGCGCCACGGGACTTCGATATCACCACCATCGCTAAACAGGAACAGATCAAGGTTGGTCTTGCGGTCCGCAGTTACTTGGCGAAGGTGTTTATATAGGTAGGTTAGGGCATCACCAAACATTCGCGTTTGAGCGCCTGGTCGATTTCCTAGAAAGTAACTGACCACGAATGACCCACGGCGCTCTCCGATTGCTGCCAGTAGTTCTCTTCGTTTCTGGATAGACATGTTCCACCCCTTTTTATGGCGCCGAACTCGGTTCGGATTGCTAGCATAATTCAGCTATCACCGAATATCGATGCGCGCGTCAGGGCATTCTAACGGGGCAACGCTGAGTCTCGCCAGTGCCCGTAACCTGATCTATTTCACACGGTCACGTCATCCGCCCGATTGGCCTATTTTTCTGGCATAAGAACGATGCGGACGGATTATAATTCAATGGACGTGCTAAAAAAAACGAAATGGGAATAAGTCCAATATTTAGGTCGAGACCCGCAAGGCCGCAAGCACCGGTGGGCTTTGGGATTGCAGTTAATAATTGGACTTATCCCCTTTTCTTCCTTTTCTTCTGCCGGACGAGCTCACAG
Organism: Woeseia sp.; assembly: GCA_046760025.1. Taxonomy (GTDB): domain Bacteria; phylum Pseudomonadota; class Gammaproteobacteria; order Steroidobacterales; family Woeseiaceae; genus JACZWL01. The sequence continues at coordinate 1,200 of JBHIDG010000231.1, forward strand.
TTGTAATTAGATATAGACGACATTCACAAGAACTAAGCTAGGCCTTCTTACGCTTACGATCTGTAATTGACCTTTCACCCGTCACTAGCACAGGACGCGAGACCTTGCGCGCCTTACCTAAATCCGCGTCTCCCACTAGCGCTCGGTGACAGCGGTTTAGATATTTGCTCATATACCGCGAGTGCTCCACGTATAAGCTAGCTGCGTCCAACAACCCTGTCCCGGACGCCGAATGAAACTTTCGCTCCATCAATATACGAGTACTCTCTGCCGCCACGATCTCCGCCACGAGGGCCTTGCTGGCGGTTCGATCTTGGTAGGGAAATTTTGGCGCCGGCCCTAGGTATCGCTTGATTGCCGGATGCCGCCCCATAATCTTGATAACCAGCTTGTCTTCGTCTCTTTCAACGAGAGCTCGCCGGTGACCAGCCTCCTCGTCGACAATTCTTATCTGGATGTTGGGCCCGCCCTCGTCTTTGGCCACGACCACATTACAGTCAGCGGTGATCGAGCCTAACTGTGCGGTCAGCTTGGCCTTTGCGCCCAGTGTTCTCGCCTCTACGATAACTTTGGCAACGTAGTACTCAAGCTCATCGTCCAGTTCGAACTCACCCCCCACGCCAAGAACTACAACGCCGACGTCTGAAGACGTCACACGAACAGCCTTGCCTTCTTTCGCGATGAGCTCTGGGGGTGCAATGACCCGTATCGGTTTCTTCTTCGTCCACGCTACGCGATAGTTATCGCGCTCGAATTGTAAAGTGTCGGGCGGCTCGACTGGTTCAATAACCGTTTCCCTCTCGGCCCGTACTTCAGCAAGCGCTACTGCCGAAAACCCGCCGCAGGTGACGGTCAATAACGTTTCCTGTCCGTCCAAGAGTGGGCGTAGCCGCACTTGGCCCACAACAACGTCCTTCCTGCGCTTGTGCGGTTTGAGACTAACTGCTGTACCGTCGATAAATTCGACGACTCCTCCAGGATCTACTTCTGCCGTGCCGGAATCAAGGCCGAGATCCGAACGAACTCGAACGGTCAAAGTCTTGTCTTCTCCCATGTAGAGGACTGGGTTTTCCGGGATCAGTTGAACATGGGGAACAGAGCCTTCCTCATCACCGGGGAGGCCTTCTTCATCAACTTCGCGCAGATCTTCGTCGAGCTCGCGTGCTAGATCACGCCCAAGCGCATCTAGACTTCGGCGCATACGAGCGCTCTCGTGCGCCGAATGTTTGCGTGCCTTGTCCTCTTCAGCAGCAACGAGCGCTCCCAACGGTTTTTCTACGGCGGCGGCCAAGGCTTTGTAGAAGGGATGATTATGGTAAAGGCCGTCACGTCCACGTCTTATGATGGGCAGAGGATTTGAAGGCTCCGGTGTTTTCCCGGCCATGAGCTTGTCGTCATATTCTCTCGCGAGCTCATCGATGTATCGGCACTCAACGCGCCCAGAAAACCAACCCGCGTGCGGATTGGCCTCAAAAGCAAACAACGAATTTTCGTATATTGCTCGCTTACCCTTAATGAGGAGGCCCGCTGGTCGGCCTGGCTCGGATACGGGATCATCGTACCGTTCCTTGTTGCGATAAATCCTGACTATCGCCTTGGCGTCTGGATAGCCTTCGATCGACAGTTCCTCTGAAAACACTTCAGGCAAATTCGGATGCTCATAACGGAGGATCTGACTCGTTTTTTTCCGCATATCTACCAGATGGACCTCGCGCCGAGAGTCCGAAAGAATATCTCGCAGCTGAAAGTGCGTAGCCAACGTCCGGGCAAGCGTATCGTGTCTCGGGCAGCGAATGTTCGCATTTACAAGCATGGTGACGACTGTGCCGTTTCCCCGCGGGATGCCCAACTCTTTTCGATGATGTTCCGTGGCACGCCGTTCCTTATCTAGATCCCACTCGCCCGTTGGCTTCAAGATCAGCTTGGAATAGCGATCGTCGCAGATGCTGTCGAAAACTACGCGCCCAAATGCTGCTAGGTCCTTAGCCCCACGGCCCAGATTGCCCCGGACATCCTTGCCTACCTCGAATCCAGAGGTGCGCGCACCGATTGATACGATCTTCTCTTCCATATCTTCAGATCGCATCCCGGTCGCGCGGTCTCGCGTCACGACATGCCAGGGTCCGTGGCAATGTTCTAGCTCAACGCGAATCTTGCCTTTCTTTTCGCCGTAGGCATCATCGGCATTCGTAATTGTCTCGATCAATGCTCTAACGATGTCACCGCGCATCGCCTCTGTGGCATCTTGCTGGAATGCTCGGGCCTCATATATCAATCGCCCGCTCTTTGCTTTCATTGTCTACCCCCTACTAAACCAATCTCTATGAACCTCAGTTACCCTGTCTAAGAAACTTAGCACGTCCTTTTTGCCAGCTGCGTAAGCGGCGCTTCTTAGGAATTCCAATCTGCTGTTCCACACGCGCGGATCGCTATCCGGTGAGCAATGCAGAAGCTCAGCCATTCGCCATTTCTCGGCCGGTATTCTGTTTTCGGCTATCCACCCATTGAATTCCTCGCTACGTTCCAGCTCAACCAAAAGGCGGGCGCGCGGTCGTTGCTTGGGTTCCTGCACCACGCGGCCAACGTTCAATAAGCTGCTAAGCCGGTGAGAGTTATCCTGTACCCACTGTTGCCCTTCGACACTCAACTGACGCTTCAATCCGTCTCTCGTCTTTACCAGGTATGCGGGGCTTTTGGCCTCTGCATCACGTAGAGCTTTTGCGCACTTCTTGTAATCCGGGAGATGTTCCTTTGTACGCCATGAGAACCGATTACGCGCAATCTCAAAACACCTTACAAACACGTCCTCTATGTCAATGAAGTCACTCGATCCCCCTAGCTGGTGAAGTGCCCACAAAAAGATCTCCCAGTTAGTGGCCTCTGCTAACGCCTTCGCACTTGTTCCCTTCATTGCTTCACTCGCCTCCGAATGAGGCGTTTTTTCCTCGTTGGTGTAACCTCCTCAAGTCCCCATGACGACAACCCATAGGTACCTCGTCCCGTGCGCACGAAACGATCAGGTGCACGACTAAGCCGCACGATGATGTTCGCTTCGTCTCCACGCCCGGGGAGGGGTATGCCTCTATCGATGAGCGATTGTCGGATCTCTCTGATATGTATGGGCTTGCCTGCCTCGTCTAAAACCCGCTCGATGCAGTCTTCCAAATTAGCTACCTCGACTGAGTAGAAGTGCGCTTTTATGGTGCCTGGCTTGGTCGCGTCCTCGACGGCAACAGAACGGCTGGGATCTGAATCTGGTGTACCTTCTTCGCGCGCTGCCAGTCGCAAAAGCCGATGAACGAGATCTAGGCGTTCCCTGGCTGCACTGAGTCGCGCTTGCAGCGGGGCCATCGCTTCTGAGACCTCTTGGATTTCCTTCCCTGCTTTCTTCGCCCAATCCTTGAGTTGGGCGATCTCAGCGTTACTGGGTGTATCTACGTGTTTTTTATCCATGTATATACAATAGTACCTACGGCGTATATTGTCAACCCTTTCAACGCACCCATTGCTCCTGCCTTCCAATTTGCCCAATGTTTGAGCTTTCGCCCGTTTCGCCTCAAGCATAATGGCAAGATTTTCGTTAGAGCCTAACCGTCGGGTTGAAGGCGGCATTCCTATGGTCACAATTGCGGCCACAGTACCGCGCGGCCCACGCCGTGTGATCCCGTAACCATTTGATCAATAGAGACTTTCGAACCGGCACGGCCTATACACCACTTCCTGATAGGAAAAGTCAGATGCTCCATCTCTAAGCCCCACGCGCATTTTCCGGCAGCCGCCTTGTTCATCGCTCGTTTTCTCAAGCTCAGCCCCAAGCGACGACGCTGTGCAGGGCCACTCCTCCCTGGCCCTTCCCCCAGAAGTGGGGAAGGGAGCCAGATAGGCAGGCGAGTTGGGGCGCGGCAGGCGTGAAGTCGACGCCTTTTTTTGGTGCCCCTGGTCAACCCGACAACCCAGAGCGGCCGAAGTCCATGCTGACGGTGCCTTTGATTTGCTTTTGAACCCCCTTACTCAAGCCGAGGGAGGCGTGTAGGCGAAGGGCAAGCACGAAGTGGCGGGGCAAGGACCCCCGCGTTCGCCCCAGGCACAGGGGCGAGGCGAAGAATTGGCGAAGGTCCAGTGAACCTTCGCCCCGCCGAGCGGGTTCGCCACGGACGGCGAACCCCGGGCTTTC
>JBHIDG010000232.1:0-5350 GCA_046760025.1 Woeseia sp.
GGCGAGCTCGACGTCGCCGAAAACGGAACAGTAGAAATCCATTTCGTCCAGCAGGTGCGTTTGATCGCAGTATTGCCTGTAGTACTCGCTCGACCTGAACCGGTCAGGCAATTGGTCACGGAACCTGCAGAGCGTCGGTTTATCCTTGCGTAACGCGAGCTGGTAAAGGGGATCGAGGAGATACGGACCCGCCAGATAGCGATCGAGATAATGCCTTTCACCTTCGGGCTCGAGCGTGTGATGCAATATCTCCGGACCCGAATCTTCGTGAAATGCCATCAGGCAGGTACCTTCGTGATCGACGATCGTGCCGATCGCGGCGATCAGGGCGTCGGCGACGGATTGGTCGTCCACGGACAAGATTATTCCGGCAACCGCGTTATGCCAGTCCGGCGAGTCAAGTCGATACTGCATGTGGAACCGTAGTCACAACAATCAGCCGGGCTGGTAGAGCGCCGCGACCGAGCCGTTCGGGTCTTCTATGACGCAGAATTGTCCGCCTCCCATCGATTTTGGCCCCACGATTACCTTGCCCCCCATTTCCCGGCAGGACCCGGCGCTGCTCTCAACGTCCGCGACCGTGATATAAATCAGCCACTGTGACGATAGCCCGGTATTTCCACCCCTGGCGTGGCAAATTCCAGCCGCGGGTTCGCCTGACTCCGGCATCGTCATGTTGAAATCGTTGTAGTCCCCCATGCTGACCTCTGCCGGTTTCCACCCGGTCACCTTCGAATAGAAGTCGCGGATCCCCGGCGCATCTGCGACAGTCAGATCGATCCATCCGATTTTTCCGAGATTCTTGTCGTTAGCCATTTTCAGGTCTCCCGTTCCATCGCCCAACCTGACTGAAATACGTAGAGGTTTTACACGAGTGCTCCCGACTCAGAAAGAAGTCAGGAACGACGCGGCATTACCGCCATAGACCTCGCCAACCCGCGCGGCGACCAGAAAGTCGCGCCCGAACGGCTCGTCCCCCTCGTGATTACCGACAATGCGGTTGACGCGCTGCCTGTGAAAAATCCTGAGCTGCGGCTTAAGTGAAATCACCTTGGCGGGATCGTCACCAAACAGGTCCACGTGCTTCGCCGGCAGGCGATACCAGGGCACTGTCATGTCCGCGTGATGTGCGTTGTGAAAACCGAAATTCAGCGTGAACCAGTTGAACATGCTGTCGCGGAAAGTGTGCGGGTTGCTGAACGTGTGCTCCTGTTCCCACTCGAAGTCGCCCTTCCTCGGTGGTTTGCCGAAGTCGAACAGCGTCAAAGCGTAGGGATAGTCGTGCTGCAGGCTGTCCATGAAACGCAGGACCGTCATCATCAACATGTACGCGATTGCATACAGCAGCGCGAATTTCGGGAAAATGACGACCAATGCGGCGAATATGCCGCCGCGAATCAGAATCACGGTCACGTTGCGCGCCCGCTGATTGCGCCGCTGCGGGATGATGAACGAGGTAAACACCATGATGGTGTGCATGATCAGGTCGTGCGCCGGGATGTAAAACCACTCGAGAATCCTGGTCGTTTTCAAGATCAGTGGTTGATCTTCGAAAAACCGTTCATAGTCGAACCACACCACATCGTCGACATCGACGTGGTGCCTGAAATGCTTGTATCGCATGTCTTCATAGGTGCCATACGCAGCGCCGCACAGCCAGCTGAGAAACCGCCCCAACCTGGCGTTGTGCCTGCCACTCTTGAAGACGAGATTGTGGCCGCACTCGTGAATCATGTAAGCGGCGATCGTCATTGTGTGTGCCAGCAACAATGTTCCGACAACATTGACGGCCCAGTGGCTGTGGAAAAGGCCGGCAACCGCGGCGACATAGCCCAACACCGAATACGCGAGCATGCCGCCGTTGTAACGAAGGCCTTCTGGCTCATACAGTAGTTGGACAACGCGGCTCATACCTGCACTCCGACTTGAGCCATTCTACCCAATCTCCGGCCCACGCATGTACACAACTCGGGCGCGGCTTGCTAGCATATGCGTACCCAGGGAACGGGCGGGACAACAACGATAATCACTTCAAAATCAATCATATAGAATGAATTTTACCGACAAGGTGGTCATCGTGACCGGGGCGGCGCGCGGCCTGGGCCAGGAGTATGCGCGTCACTTCGCGCGCGGTGGCGCCAGCGTAGCGGTCAACGACCTGAGGGACTGCGGCGAGACGCTGGAGCTTATCGAATGCGAAGGCGGAGAGGGCCTCGCCGCAACAACCGACGTTACCAGCGCCAGGGATACGAAGGCGATGGCCGAGGCTGTCATCGAGAAGTTCGGCAGAATCGATGTGCTCGTCAACAATGCCGCTCTATACGGAAGTCTGAATTTTGCACCTTTTGACAAAATCGACGACAAAGAATGGGACGCAACCATGGACGTCAACGTGAAGGGCATCTGGCAGTGCTGCAAGGCTGTGGCTCCCGCCATGTGCGAACAACGCAGCGGTTCCATCGTCAATATCAGTTCGCTTGCGGCAACGTATGGAATGCCGAACGGGCTGCACTACACCGCGTCGAAAGCGGCGGTCATCGGCGTGACCCGAGGACTGGCCCGCGAACTCGGTCGCCACAACATTCGAGTGAATGCCGTGGCCCCTAACGTCGTCAATACCGATGCGACAGGCGAAGTGTTTCGGGACAAGAAGGACAAGCTGCTGGCAGTGACCGTGTCACAGCAGGCGATACGCCAGCCGCTCGAGACAAACGACATCGTCGGCGCGGTGTTGTTCCTCGCCAGCGATCACAGCAAGCTGACGACCGGTCAGACGATCATGGTCGATGGCGGAACAGTATTCTTATAGGGTAGAGACTCGCATCCGAGGGAAACAGCATGAAGCTTGTCACAGCAATCATAAAACCGTTCCGGCTGGACGACGTCCGGAATGCCCTGGGTGAAGTCGGCATCCAGGGCATGACGGTCAGCGAGGTCAAGGGATTCGGCCGCCAGCGGGGGCATACGGAGCTCTATCGGGGCGCCGAATATGTCGTGGACTTCCTGCCCAAGGCGAAAATAGAGGTTGCTGTATCGGACGATCTGGTCGATCAGATTATCGAAGCGATCAGCAATAGCGCGAAGACCGGCAAGGTCGGTGATGGCAAGATCTTCGTGACCGAGCTGGAACAGGTCTGGCGCATCCGGACCGGCGAAACGGGCAACAGCGCACTGTGAATCCGAGGATAATTCAATGATACTTGGAAGAATTCCCGTCACTTTGGCGCTTCTCATACCCGCCTCGGCGCCGGCATCTGGCGGCATCGATTCCGGCGATACCGCGTGGATGCTCACATCGACGGCACTGGTTCTGTTCATGACGCTGCCCGGGCTGGCGCTCTTTTACTCCGGACTCGTTCGAAACCGGAACGTACTGTCCGTCATGATGCAGTGTTTCTCGATCGGCTGCGCTGCGTCGCTCCTTTGGGTCATCGCCGGCTATACGCTTTCTTTCGGCGACGGCCAACTGCTCGGCGGACTAACCGCTGGACTCGGCAAAGCATTCCTCAAGGGCGTAGGCACCGATTCCGTGTCAGGCACGATCCCGGAGACCGTGTTTGTCATGTTTCAGATGACATTTGCGATTATCACGCCGGCGCTTATCGTCGGCGCATTCGCGGAGCGTATTCGCTTTTCGTCGATGCTCGTGTTTTGCATGCTCTGGCTCTTGTTCGTGTACGTGCCCGTGGCGCACTGGGTATGGGGTGGCGGCTGGCTCGCAGAAAGAGGTTTCTTGGATTTTGCGGGCGGCGCAGTGGTGCACATCAATGCCGGTGTGGCCGCTCTGGTAGCCGCCTTGGTGATGGGTAGCAGGAGAGGTTTTCCGAACACGCCGATGCCCCCTCATAATCTGCCATCGACGGTCGCAGGCGCGTGCATGCTATGGGTCGGCTGGTTCGGCTTCAACGCCGGCAGCGCCGTTGCCTCGGACGGCGCCGCCGGCATGGCGATGCTCGTGACGCACCTGGGCGCCGCCTCAGGGTCCCTTGCCTGGATGACAGCCGAATGGATTCGGTTCGGCAAGCCGAGCGTTCTCGGCGTTGTGACGGGAATGGTCGCAGGGCTCGGCACTATCACGCCGGCCTCCGGATTCGTCGGGCCCGGCGGTGCCATTCTGATCGGTCTGGCTGCTGGCGGCGTCTGCTTTTCGGCCACCCAGATTCTGAAACGCCGGCTCGAGATTGACGACTCGCTGGACGTATTCCCGGTGCACGGTGTCGGCGGCATGCTGGGATTGCTGCTGACGTCTGTTTTCGTCAGTAGCCGCTTCGGCGGGGTGGGATTGCCGGATGGCGTAGGCATCGGCCAACAGTTGGTCGTGCAGGCCACGGGCATGCTGGCAACCGTCGTCTGGTGCGGTGTCGTGACCTTTATCCTGCTGAAGATCGTCAATGCGATCGTGCCGCTCCGCGTCACGGACGAGCAGGAGACGGAAGGTCTCGATCTCGTTCTGCATGAGGAGCGCGGCTACGATATTTAGGCGAGTTAACCAAATCCCTGAATCGCCGCACGGATGACCATGAACCACAGCCCCGCCGCTGAAATCACATAGGCGATGAATCGCCGCGGTACATTGTTGGTCGTGCAGTGAATTGAGCTGTGCACCATACGGAAAAAGAAAAACCACCAGGCCGCTACAAGATACAGCGTGTCCACGGACGCGGTCAGATAAAGATAGATGCAGACCGCATAAAACAGCACCGGCAGCTCGAACAGGTTCTTGAGGTTGTCCGATGCGTAACTGATCCTGTCGGGAACCATGCCGGCGGCCTTCGCGCGGGTGTCGATCGCACGATGATCGATGTCGCTCGTGAACAGGAAGGACAGCCGTCTTGCGTACATGTACAGCCAGACGACCAGTGTCAATAACATCGTCCCGAAAAAGGGCGCGAAGATCGCAGGATCCTGCATATCAGCTTATACAGAACGCGTTCAGTTTATTGCCATCGAGGTCTCGAAAGTAGCCGGCGTAAAACCCGCCGTCACCGCGCGGCCCCGGTGCTCCTTCGTCCGTCCCGCCCAGCTCCAGCGCCTTCGCATGGAATGCGTCGACTTTGTCCGTGGAATCCATGGCTATCCCGACCATGACGCCGTTGCCGACCGTCGCGGCATTCCCGTCCGCCGGTTTGATGATGGATAATGCCGGCGCTTTCGGGTTGACTCCCCAGGCGATGAAGTTATCGCCTTCCATAAGGCGGCCGGCGCCGATTTGACTCAACAGCGCGTCGTAAAATGCGGCCGCTGCATCGTGTTTGTTTGTCCCCAGCGTTACGTAGCCGATCATGTTGTCCTCCTTTTTGCGCCAGTCACGACTATAGACCATTTCCTGAGCTTCTCGTCGAATGACATC
>JBHIDG010000233.1:0-5350 GCA_046760025.1 Woeseia sp.
TGAAGGCCGGCCCGATGCTGCGCATCGCCAGGCCTTCGAATGTCTTGTCGTTGAAACCGGGCGTTACGTCTTCTTCGTCTGCCGCGAACATCAGAGACGGCAACAACAAGAGCGCAGGCAAAATCGTTGTGAAACGCTTCATCGTGAATTCCCCCTCCAGGATACGGCCCTCCTTACTTGTTGTTGTGGGCCGTGGTCCGGACATTAGCTCAATTTCCGGTGTCCTGCACAGGCCGATCGAGCATTTGTGTAAGCGGATACCGGGATTCCGTTGCGTCATGAATCGCGATCCAATCGGCAAAACGCGAATCGAGCACCCTGAAGTCGGCTTCATCGTCGACGTCGAGGCTCAGGCCGCCGAACGGTGTGATGACGAGCCGCACCGGACCGCCGAGAACAGTGCTGGTTGATCGTTCGATTCGCTCCCGTGTGTTGCCGCGGCGCAGCCAGCGATACAGGCGCCCTCCCTTTCGCGCCGCCAGAAGCGTCGCCTGCAGCCGCATCGTCAGCCAGGCGGCCGTAAGCCCTCCTTTTTGACTGAGGATACTGAATGCCAGTCCGACCACGTTTTTCCAGTCGACGGCTTTGCGATAACCGAAGCCGGTCTGAAGAAATTCCTCGTGTGCCAGGATCTTCGGTCTCACGATGTAGATGTTCGCAAGCCGCACACGCGCGAACTCAAGGTGGACGAACGGCCTTGCTATTCCCGGTTTGGCTCCATCCGGGAAAAACGGTTGGACACCGGCCTCGTCGACGATTCCCGTCATCAGACCGTAAGGATTCGATGCCTGATCCTCGTCCGCGCAGCGAGCGACGAAATCATCCAGCGACGCCGGTGAGATGAGCGGCAGATCGCTCGACAGAATCAGATAGGGTCGCATCGTCGCGGCTTGTTCGCTTTCGGGAGCGCGCCGGCGTTGGCTGGCGTGGACACCGGCCCAGCAGTTGGCCAGCATGTTGCCTTCCTGCGGCACCAGCTGAACGTCGCCGGGCACTCCGCCCAGGGCAGCCGTCATCTGATCGACGGGCCCTACGACATAGATAGCCGATATCGACCGCGCGCCGAGTAGAGCGTCGATGACATGCTGGATTAACGGACGGCCGTCAATTTCGAGAAACGCCTTGTTTTTCCCCATGACCGATCGCTTCGGATCGCGGTGTGTCCCGGCGAGGACGATTGCGTCCACCGGATAGGAGAAAGCCGGCAGGTAATTCGTCCTGGTCACTGGATGACCGCTCCACCAGCATGCCGGATCATCGCCGCGACATTGCGACTCAAGTTTGTCGCCACAATCTTTGTGTCGGGATTGTCCTGGGCGAAAACCCGGAATATCTCGTCTGCGAATCCCTGGCCGATCGCATCGACACCTCGAAAATCCAGTTCAACGTGCAGAAACCTGTTCAGGTTGTGTGCCAGACGTTTCGCCTCCGACCGGGAAATGTACTCCGTGTCGAGCAGCTTGACGTGAACCCGCGTCTTTTGAAATTCATAGTCGTATTCCTCAGGTGCGTACTCGCTGAATATATCTTCCAATTTGGTTCGGGAGTCGGGTCGAATCTCGAAAATAACTGTTGTGCCCTTTCGAAAATGCGGCGTGGAGACGAACACGTCGTCATGCTTGCGGTCCCATTCGATCTGTATCTTGTGTGATCGTATCGAAAACCGATCGGCGACTTTCGATGTGAAAAATATTCCTTCTCCGGTGTGAGCCTGCGGCATGGTTGTCGTTTTTCCCTTGACGAGTTCTATCATCGCCTCCTGCTCGTCCTCGAGATCGAGCTTGTCCCTGATCGAGCGAAACACACCGATCCCGGTTTCCCGGATCTCGAATAATAGTTTTCCGGCACCGAGTACCAGCCTGACCCGGCACTTATCGGCTTGAGAGTGATCGATCGCGTTATTCAGAATCTCCGTAAACGCATAATGCAGGATCGATTCGACATTGGCGCGGAGGATTCTTCGAAGGCTCAGCGTCGTTGCAATTCGTGCATACACGCGGCTCTCGTCGAGTCCCGCGAGACCAAACACTCGGGAAAAGCTTGCCGGCGCGGGTGTCTGCGAGGGCGCGTGGTAGCGGGCATTGCGGGTAGAGCCCGTCTTGACGACGGTGCCGGCATCGAGCAAGGCGCGTAAGTGTGCGTTGACAGCCTGGCGGGATATATCCAGGTATCCGCCGAGCTCTGCGCTGTTGGCGGAGCCTCGCCGCTCGATGAACCTCGCGATTCTGTCTCTGGTGCTCATGCATTCAGCGGGGCAAATGTGCGCCTAATTGTCAATAGTTAAAAAAATAATTGTCAACACATTATATACCTGGTTCACCAATTGTCAACATATTAGCAACAAATTAAAATTATAATTATAAACCTTCGGGTGCCCTGCACGAGGCGCCGGTCATACGGTGTGGGCGAGGTAGATGACCGGTCCGATGATCGCGCTCGCGGCGAGAAAGCTGTCGAAGCGGTCGAGAACCCCACCCTGACCGGGAAGGATATCTCCGAAGTCCTTGATGCCCGCCCGGCGCTTGACCCACGATGCCGCGAGATCGCCGCAAAGTCCGGCAACCGCGATGGCGACCGCGAGCAGCAGCGCGGCGCGCGGATTCGGCCAGAGGAGCTCGCGGAACCACAGCCCCACGATGACGGTGGCCAACAGACCGCCGATCGCGCCCTCGACGGTCTTGCCGGGGCTGATCCGCGGGGCCAGTTTGCGACGCCCGATGAGCTGCCCAACCACCTGACTGAAGCCGTCAAACACGGCGACCAGCAGGTAGAGATATACCCAGCCGGCCGAGGACAATATCGGCGTCAATGCGATTGCCGTGATCGAGACGGTGGCGAACACCAGCCAGATGACAGTCCCTTGCCGGCTTGTTTCGACCCGAAAATACGGCGCCGCCCTTCGCAGTTCGATTGCGCCGAGTGTGACAATCAATGCGACAAACACGAACATGCTGAAATGCCCGCCTGCGGCGGATGCCAGTGCCGTAAGCACGACAAGGAAATACACGACGAGCTTTTTCCAACGCTCGCTGGCAACCTGTACCGGCATTCCGCGGTTTCCGAGTGCCATCAACGATACACCGGCTGCAAATCCGACCAATATCGTGACGAAGATCTTTTCGATCATGTCTGGCTGTTACGGTGACACGAGAGCGCGGCGGGACTGCATTTGACCGAAAGATCTGCAACGTCCTCGAACAACTGTCCGTCAATCATCAGGACTTGGGGCGACTGTAATGAAAGCCTGATGCTCGCCGACTGACTATGCTCACTCGGGTCATAAACATTCCTGCCCGACGAGACGGACAGGTTATGCAACAGCTGACGTGGCCAGCCGACATCGAGCTTCATCACGTCCAGCAGGCCGTCCCGGATGCTCGCGTCGAAGAGTGCGGGGAAGTTGGCAAGGTGTACCGTGTTGTTGATGACAATACCCGTGCACGATTGCTGCTTTTCGTCCAGTAGGCAGGAAAATCGCCGCGGTCGTGTGACGAGCGTCGCCAGCGCGTACCCGTATGAACGGGCGGCAGGCATCCTGTCCGCGCACTCGACGACGTCGACGACGTATCCGAGGGCAATCGTGCTTGCCGCCAGGTAAGGTAACTGTCTGCCGTCGCCGAAGCCGACGAATGCCAGCATCAGATCGATACGTTCGCGTACACCGTTCTCCAGCGCACGAAATCCATCATCGACGGTCCTGATTCCGAGATCCCGCGCCAGACAATTCCCCCTGCCCGTCGGAATCAGTCCGAGCCGCTGGTGTTCGCGGTCCATCCCCGCAATGACTTCGAAAATCGTACCGTCGCCGCCGACGACGACGATGCCATCGACGTCACTGGAGTCACCGGCGATTCTCGTAGCGGCACCGGCCTCGTCCGTGCAAACGACCTCGTCGGCGAACTCGCGCAAACTGGGCATCCATTCCGCCTCGAAGCCGGACGACCGAAATTGGCCGGATCGTGGATTGGCAATGGCGAGCCACTTGCTCACATGGCCCCGACTTTGCGCATCCGCAGCGCCCAGTAAAATCCGCGTACGTTGGGAGTCCATTCAGGCAGCAGGGCAACGAGGATCAATTGCTCGACACTGGCCAGAACGCTCAGGGCAGAAGCGACATACAGCAGCCATGGCCGAATGCCCCATACAAACATGCTGATGAGGAATATACCGAGCGCATAGGCGCTCGCCCGCATTGAATAGGTGTGAAAGCTGGCCAACTTGCCGTATCGCAGCAGTTCCGCGATGTGATGTACGACCCACATGAACAGCACGAGTACAACCAGGATCCCGTAGTCCATGACCAGCTCGGGATGAAATTTCCAGATGCCGGCAACTGCCGCCACCCACAGCAGTGTGTCGGCCATCGTGTCGAGACGCGAGCCGAGCTCGGATGTGAAAGAAAAACGTCTCGCGATTAGTCCGTCGACAATGTCACTGAGCAAGGCCGCGAGTAAAAGCCACGTATAAGCGTTTTCCCGCCCGCCCAGCGCAAAATAGATCAGTATCGGTGTCGCGATAATGCGCGCAACTGATATGACGTTCGGGATGTGTCGGAAGTGACGTAAGCTGCCTGCCAATATGCTGCACTTGATGTTCTTCTGCCGGCAGTATGGGTAGCTACGCCGACAGCGTCAATACCGCATGGCGTCCCGGCTCGATTCATCTCGCCGGTACGACAAGATCGGTACTTACGGATCGCCTTGAATCGCCCGGACTTCTCAGATGCGGTGATGCGATAGCACTTGACGTATGAGAGCATAGCGATAGTAACGCATGCGCAGTGGAGCGAGAGGCGGTCATGGCAACTCCCTGTCTCCTGATTGGCGATATCGGCGGGACGAATGCGCGATTCGCACTCGCGAATCCAAAGGCACCGGGCTTCGCATCCGAGCGAAGCTATGAGTGCGCCGATTTTGCATCTGCCGATCAGGCGATCGACGCATACCTTTCAGAGGTCAAGTCCGGCAAGCCGGAGACCATTTGTATTGCTGCGGCCGGGCCGATTGTCGACGGCATCGTTCGGTTTACGAACAATAGCTGGAGGATCGAAACGGCCGATCTGCAATCCGCGTTCCATCCGGCGGGCGTCAAATTGCTGAACGACTTCGAGGCAATCGCGTATTCGATTCCCTGGCTGCGGGACGCCGACTTGATGTCTGTAGGATTGCCGAAGTCGAAGGACCTGAAGAATATCGAATTCACCGTCGGCATTATCGGGCCGGGTACCGGTCTCGGTGCGGCAGGGCTGTGCAGGGCAGGGGATCGACTCCTGCCGATCGTGGGAGAAGCCGGTCATCTTGGTTTTGCGCCCGAAACACAGGTGCAGCTAGAACTCCTCACCCAGTTACGC
>JBHIDG010000234.1:0-5348 GCA_046760025.1 Woeseia sp.
GTCGAGCTTCTGCGCAATCAGAGCGAGTTCTGTCTCGAGACGGGCAGGGTCGGCGTCGACATCCAGCTTGTCGATCCGCTCCTGTTGCCGCGCGCGAACGGCGGCAAGAACTTCGGGTAGTCTCTCTCTGACAGCCGTTGAGATGACAACAACATCCTTGCATCGTGATTGGAGCATGTCGGCGATTCGTTTGCCTTCCGACGCCCGCATTTCCCCGAGCGCGGTCAGGGTGTCGCCGAGCAGCCGGCTTGCCTGTTCAAATAATGGCTCGGTTTCAACTTCGGTCTCGGCAACGACTCCCGGCCAACGGAGGACATCGACCGGGTTTATTGCACCGGTGTCCTTTAACAGGTCGTTAAGCTCTTCGATTTTCGCCCGGATTTGCTGGACGAGCTGGTGATTGAGTGTGAGTTCCGCGCCGTCGCAAGTCGCTCTGTGAAAGTGCAGCGAGCAGTCAATTTTGCCCCTGTTGAGGCTGGCCGAGACCTGTTGCCTCAGCTCGGTCTCCTTTGGCCGAAGCTCCTCGGGCAGGCGAAACTGCACGTCGAGGAAACGGTGGTTTACCGCGCGGAGTTCCCAGGTCAGCGTACCAAGCGGGGTCTCGGCGGCCCGTCGCGCAAATCCTGTCATGCTGTGTAACATCGATTACTCCGTTATTGTTGCTCTTGTCACAGATTTCCAGGCCGGAGGCGGGCCATACTTCGGCTTCAGGATCGATTATTCTAAGCTGCGTCAGCGCCTGGCCGCCAGCTTGAAGACCACAGAGCAGTAAGGCCCGCAATGCAAATCGAGTACGCTAAAGTGTCTGCGCTCGGAGATCGCAGCGATAACCAGGACCGCGCCGCGATCGTCGTGGCCGAGGATGCGGCGCTCATGCTCGTATTCGACGGCATGGGCGGACACGCCGATGGCGCCCGCGCAGCGGAGATCGGGCTCAAGATCGTCCAGGACATGTTCATGGATTGCACGCTGCCGGTATTCGATCCACAGGGATTTCTTTACACGGCACTGGCGCGCGCGCACGATGAGGTGGTCAAGATCGGAGCCGAACTGGCGGTCGATTTTCGCCCGAGGGCGACCTGCGCGATCTGCCTTGTACAGGAAAGCGGCTCATACTGGGGACACATCGGTGACAGCCGGATCTATCAAATGCGAGACGGTGAACTGGTTGCCAGATCGCGTGATCACAGTCACGTCGAAATACTGATTCAGGAAGGCGCGATTACGGAGGAAGAAGCGCTGGACCACCCGATGCGAAATTTTGTCGAGTGTTGCATAGGCGGCCACGCGCCGGTACCGGATATGAGCATTACGGCGAAGCACCCGCTTGCTCCGGGCGATGTACTGCTCGCATGCAGCGACGGGCTCTGGTCGGGGTTGAGCGACGAGGAGATGGCCGAGCTGGCGACAAGATCGTCAGACAGTCTTGCCGAGAATCTGAAATCGCTAAGTGTCAAGGCGCTGCATGAGAATGCGCCTTACAGCGATAATACAACCGGCACCGCATTGCGGTGGCTGGGACAATAACAGGAGACATTTATGCGCCCCAGCGGACGCGAACCGGCTCAAATAAGGCCGGTCACATTCACGCCTGATTTCACGAAGCATGCCGAAGGAAGCGTGCTCGCCGAGTTTGGTGACACGCGCGTGCTGTGCACGGCAAGCGTGGAGCCGCGGGTTCCGCCGTGGATGCGTGGAGAGGCCCGTGGATGGGTGACCGGCGAGTACGGGATGCTGCCTCGGTCGACACATTCGCGGACCGGCAGGGAGGCGGCCCGCGGAAGACAGGCTGGGCGAACACAGGAAATCCAGCGCCTGATTGGGCGATCCTTGCGGGCTGCGACGGATCTCGAAGCACTCGGGGAGCGCACGGTGACACTCGACTGCGACGTTATACAGGCAGACGGCGGTACACGCACAGCCGCGATCAGCGGCGCCTACGTGGCGCTCCTGATGGCAATGATGAGGTTCTGCAACAGCAATAAGTTGAAGACGAATCCCGTGCACGGTCAGATCGCTGCTGTCTCGGTCGGCATATATAAAGGTGTCCCCGTGCTCGATCTCGATTACGTCGAGGACTCGCAGGCCGAAACGGACATGAACGTAGTGATGAACGAGGCAGGGCGCTTCGTCGAGGTTCAGGGTACCGCGGAAGGTCATGCGTTTACGAAGGAGGAATTCAACGCTTTGCTCGACCTGGCGAGCGCCGGCGTCAGCGAAGTCATCGAGGCGCAAAACGCAGCGATCGCAAGAGCCGGTGGCTAACGACAGATTGGTCTTTGCCAGTGCCAACCCCGGAAAGCTGGGCGAGGTCAGAAAAATTCTCGCCGGTCTGAATTGCGAGATTGTGCCGCAGGGCGGGCTCGGAATTTCACCTGCTATGGAAACCGGGACATCATTCGTCCACAACGCGATGATCAAGGCACGACACGCCGCAAGGATTTCCCGAATGCCTGCAATCGCCGACGATTCCGGGCTGGTTGTCGATGCGCTTCACGGACGACCCGGCGTGAGTTCGGCGAGGTATGCGGGGGAAGATGCGAATGACGACGCAAATATCGACAAGTTGCTCGACGAACTCGGGCAGGTGCCGACGGCGAAGCGCACGGCTCACTACGAATGCGCGGCCGTGTGGGTGAGTTTCGACGATTCCGTCGCACCGCTGATCGCCGAGGGACAATGGCACGGTAGCATACTGACCTCACGCCGGGGCACGGGCGGGTTCGGTTACGACCCGATTTTTCTGGATCCCCTGTTGAATAAGACAGGTGCGGAGATGTCGATCGAGGAGAAAAATCGCCGGAGCCACCGGGGCGAGGCGTTTCGGAGGCTCGCAGACCTCCTCAGGAAATGAACCAGCCGCTGCCGCTGTCTCTTTATGTGCATTTGCCGTGGTGTGTGAGCAAATGTCCCTACTGCGATTTCAACTCGCACAAGGCGGGTAATGCGGCACCGAGGGCGCGCTACCTGAAGGCGGTCGGGGTCGATCTCAAGGCGGAAGCTGAACGAGCGGGAGGGCGTCCGCTGGTCAGCGTATTTGTCGGCGGCGGCACGCCGAGCCTGTTCACGGGCATGGAGATCGGGCAGCTCATCGATGTGGTTGCGGCGGAATTCCGGCTGCAGCCCGACATCGAGATTACGATGGAAGCGAACCCAGGCACGCTGGAGCACGGTGCGCTTGGCGACTATTCATCCGCCGGCGTCAGCCGCCTGTCGCTCGGGGCTCAGAGCTTCGACGCCGGGTCGCTGGCAAGGCTCGGGCGCATTCACGGCCCTGACGAAATTCGCGCAGCGTTTGATGATGGGGCGAGCGCCGGTTTCGACGGCATCAATCTGGACATCATGTATGCGCTGCCGGGCCAGGATCTCGAGATGGCGATTCACGATGTCGAACAGGCGACGGCCCTCGGTCCCGCGCATATCTCCTACTACCAGCTCACGCTGGAACCCAACACCGTATTCCACCGCAACCCCCCCGCCGATATCCCGGACGAGGAAGAGAGCTTCGCGATACAGCAGGAATGCCACGCGCTGCTGGCCCAACATGGTTTCGAGCGCTATGAGATATCGGCCTTTGCCAGGCCCGGCCAACGATGTCGGCATAATCTCAACTACTGGACATTCGGCGACTACGTCGCCGCCGGCGCCGGCGCTCACGGCAAACTGACGGCCAGCAACGGCGAAATACGGCGATACGCAAAGCCTGGACACCCGATGAGCTTTATGGAGCAGGCGGAGTCAGGGTCGATCGACTGCCGGGAACGGGTGGTCGACACAGCCGATACGGCTTTCGAGTTCATGCTGAATGCCCTGCGGCTGCCGCAAGGGTTCCTCGCGCAGGACTTCGAGGCGAGGACGGGACTATCGATCGATTCGGTCGGGGAATCCCTGCAGGAGGCGGCGACAAAAGGCATGCTGGCGGCATTCGACGGGCCCGGATGGCGGCCTACGGTGCTCGGATTGCGCTTTTCAAACGACCTGGCGGGGCTGTTTTTGCCGTGAGTTTTTATGCACAGCACCTCCGGCATGTCCAGTTTCTCCATGCTTAAGGCCGGAAACTCAGCCTGACCATACGGAAAAGTCCGTAATCCTTTGAATTTAAATGATTTAAAAAACTGGCCACAAAATAGACATATTAGCAACGGTCTTTTAAAAATCCCCACTTAGCTTAACGATTCAATTTTCTTCCACAGAGTTATCCACAGGATTTGTGGATAAGCATCGCCATATTTGACAGGCTTGCGGCAGACGGCGCTTGAGTTTATGCTACGCGGCCGTCAAGACCCGCTCAGGACACCGGAGGCCTTCATGAAAGCCGACATTCATCCCGACTACAGCGATATCAAGGTGACTTGCAGCTGTGGCAACGAATTCACAACCCGCTCCACCCTGGGCCAGGACCTGACGATCGAGGTCTGTTCGGCTTGTCATCCTTTTTATACCGGTAAGCAAAAGATCGTGGATACAGGCGGGCGCGTCGACAAGTTCCGTCGCAAGTACGGCCTGACCTAGCTGCACCAGTCGCCGAAGTCCCGAATATGCGGCAAATACGAGTTGCCGAGCCTCAGGGCTTGCGGCACCATCGGGTGTCGTTCGCGAAAAGAGAAACAAATGAGCAAAGACGCTTATCAGCTAAAGAGCCCGGACGGCAGTGAGATAGAGTTCCCTGTCAAACACGGGACGCTCGGCCCGGACGTGCTGGATATCAGCCGTCTTTATCGCGAGCAGGGTGTATTCACCTACGACCCCGGATTTCTGGCAACCGGTAGCTGCGAAAGCCAAATCACATACATCGACGGTGGCGAGGGTGTGTTGCTGTACCGCGGCTATCCCATCGAGCAACTCGCAAAGGACTCCAGTTTTCTCGAAGTGGCCTACCTGCTGTTGAATGGCGAGCTGCCGACGGCGATTCAGCTGCAGAAATTCGATACGACGGTACGCACACACACCATGCTCAACGAGGGCATGCTGCGATTCTTCAGCGGATTCCGTTACGACGCACACCCGATGGCTATGTTGTCCGCCGTGGTCGGCTCGATGTCGGCCTACTATCACGACACCATGGATATCAATAATGCGAGTCAGCGCGACATTTTTGCGCATCGCATTCTGGCCAAGCTGCCGACAATCGCCGCCGCCGCATACAAACTGAACGCAGGCCAGCCGTTCGTCTATCCGAGTAACGACCTGAGCTATACGGAAAACTTGTTGCACATGTTCTTCGCCGTGCCGGCCGAGCCCTACGAGATCAATCAGGTGGCTGCAGAGGCGCTCGACCTGCTATTCATACTGCACGCCGATCACGAGCAAAACTGCTCGACATCGACCGTCAGGATGGCGGGCAGCTC
>JBHIDG010000235.1:0-5346 GCA_046760025.1 Woeseia sp.
GTTGGGCCACCTCGTGCTTGCCAAGAAGGCGCAGGTGAGAACTGCGTCGGATGGTGTATTGGAAACCCGGCCGGATCCGGTCAGGCTGGAGGTATTCAACAATCTGTTCATGCACATCGCCGAGCAGATGGGCGTCGTTCTTCAGAACACGGCTATTTCGGTGAACATACGCGAACGCCTGGATTTCTCCTGCGCGCTGTTCGATCAAGAGGGCCTGCTGGTATCGAACGCACCGCACATGCCCGTTCATCTGGGTTCGATGGGCGAGAGCGTGCGAACCGTGATCGGCGCCAGGGGAAACGACCTCAGGCCCGGCGACTCGATCATGCTCAACTCGCCCTATGCCGGCGGCACGCACCTTCCGGACGTCACCATCGTCACGCCCTACTTCGCAGAAGCCGATCGTCCTTTGTTCTTCTTCGCATCGCGTGCACATCATGCGGACATCGGCGGCATCACGCCGGGATCGATGCCCGCACAGAGCCGGCACATCGATGACGAGGGCGTGCTGATAGAGGACTTCCTGCTGGTGAGCGGCGGTGAGTTTCGCATGACGGCGGCACGCGAGCTGTTGCTGGGCGCGCAATATCCGGCGCGCGATCCGGACAAGAACATCGCCGACATGCAGGCGCAACTGGCGGCCAACCAGCAGGGCATCCGCCAGCTCGAGAAAGCAATCGATCGCTATGGCCTGGCGACCGTGCAGCAATACCTGCGGTTCGTCCGCGAGAACGCTGCTGCAAGCGTGAGACGGCTTCTGGGGTCGCTGAGGGACGGCAGCTTCGGTTACGAGCTGGACTCCGGCGAATACATAAGGGTCACGGTCAAGGTCGACCGTGGAAATCAAAGGGCGACCGTCGACTTCACAGGCACGTCCTTGCAATCGGACAACAATTTCAATGCACCGAGTGCCGTGACCCGGGCCGCCGTGCTTTACGTCTTCCGCAGCCTGATCGAGGAAGACATACCGATGAACGAGGGATGCCTCGAACCGCTGCATATCAGGATTCCCGAGGGCAGCCTGTTGAGCCCGGCTTATCCGGCCGCCGTGGTCGCCGGCAATGTCGAGACCTCGCAATGCGTGACCGACGCCCTCCTCGGCGCGCTCAGATCGCTCGCGGCGTCTCAGGGGACGATGAACAACCTGAGCTTCGGCAACGAGAAATTTCAATACTACGAGACGATCGCCGGCGGGGCCGGCGCCGGGCCCGGCTTTCACGGCGCCGACGCCGTTCAGACACACATGACCAACTCACGCCTGACCGATCCCGAGGTGCTCGAGCAGACATTTCCCGTCATCCTCGAATCGTTCTCTATTCGCCAAGACTCCGGCGGTCAGGGGGAATGGCATGGCGGCGACGGCGCCGTCAGGATAATGCGCTTTCTCGAACCCGTCGAGGCGTCGATCCTCGCAAATCACCGCCGCATCGCCCCGTTCGGATTGGCGGGGGGCCAGTCCGGAAAGACCGGTCACAATATTGTCGAGTATGAACCGAATGAGCGCGAAGAGCTCGGCGCGACCGCAACCGTAAAGCTCGGCAAGGGTGGCTGCCTGATCATCGAAACACCAGGAGGCGGCGGATTCGGATCAACAAAGCATTAGATAAATCGTGATAGTCGGAATCTGATCCGGTTATCACTCGGCTGACCGCTTCCGCGTGTCAAGCAGATACTCGGTTACAAATTTTCAGAATTACGAATTTGAACGGCACCTCGCGTCCAAAGCGGTCGCTCACGTTCCGAAGATTGTTTTTAGGCATTCGGCGGGATTCTGCCCGAAGCGGACGTCGTGGACTGATTCACAACAGCTATCAATAGCGGCATCGACGGTTTTCCAATTGTTACCAAATCGCTTACTGAATGCCGTTTGCCCGCATCCAGTCTAGTTGCTGTTCTGCAATGTGCGCAGAGCGCTCGATTATCAGTCCATCTAGGCGTTTGATGGCCGGGTTGTCTCCATCGGCAACCCGTGGCAATGGCCGGTGCTTGAGTCCGCCGATGATGCGAACAGCAAGGTCTGATGCGTTACGTGCCCATGCTTCCATTCGATCAGCACCGATGTCGGCACGCGCCAGGCGGGGCGATCCGAAGTATCCTGGCCAATCCTTTTCGTTAGGTAATACTTCATAATCTGCCCAATCATTCGCAGTGACCGCAGGAGCATTCTTGTAACCTGAATCAATTAAATCCGGTCGGACATAAATCATGCGACTTGTTTCAGAAAGGCCCGCGTGAACGGCCAAACCATCTTCTTTCTTCTCCAAGTCACTCAGGGGTCGGACTATAGCCGGCGGATCGGGATGGATAACGCCGATCAGGTTGAGCATCGTGCCACCATGTATGTCCTCGAAATATTCAGACGCCTCGTCCGTCACACGCTTATTGATGAACGGGCCGTGGCCGTCAACAGCAAAAATCAACCGGAATCCTGCTTCACCCAATCCACTAACGAAATCCATTAAGACGGCTCTTTTGGTAGCTGGTCGTAATGGAAGCGATCCGAATTCACGCGTTCGTGGCCCAAAATCCTCCGGTGCACCAGCACCGATCGGAAGTGATGGCATTATGACCACCGTCCAACCCTCCTGCGCCACGATCGCTTCCGCGATCCGGTCTACGAGCCATTCCATCATATAGCTATCCGTTAGCAGCGGTAGATATGGGCCGTGTTCTTCGATAACGCCAATCGGCATAAGTACCGCTGTACGATTCCGGTCCAGGGCCTGAAACTCATGCTTGTTCATTTCGCCCATCTGATGGACCTGGGACCAGGCAAGATTCCGTATTCCGAGCAAAATGGCAGCAAGCAGGCATATAAGAATAGTTCTAAGAGTCAAACCTAAGATAAACATCGCGTAGCCTTTTTCGGTGACGAATCGGTAATGATATTCCCTCAATGCAATTCTAGTCGTAGTGGTGAATGTCGGCTTAAGGTAGCAGTGGTCAGTCAAGGTGTTCACCAAATCGAGGCAAGGCCTAATTGCTCACATTTGGAGCAAACAATAGGCGGCTTTTTTGCTACGGCAACTTCGTATTTCTGCCTGTCATATGCAGACCCATTCGCCGCTCACCTTTTCGCAGAAATCCGGCGGTCCGCGCTGCTCCCAACTTTCAATGATGCCCAGTGAATTGACGAGGTCGAGATATTTTGGATGTGCAGTAAATCCTGTCCGTCGAAATACATTGCCCCGCCATAAATGGATACCGGCAAGGTGCCAGGTTGAGTCGCTAGGCTCGGTAGCAAGAATTAGCTCGAAGTGTCGATCCAGGAACCCGAAGAACAGGTACAAACTGGTTAGCCCCTCTTCCGACATGGAAGCGACGATTTGCGGGATGCGATCATCCAGATACGCCTGGCCGGATACCGGATGACGGGCGTTGGTTATCAAATCCCTGACCCATCCTGAGTCAGAACTGTCTTGTCGCACATATGCCTCGAATTGCGCGATGGCGGTCTCGTCCCGCTTTTCCACCAGACTTATGCCATCAAGAGTCAACCTATATGTACTGGGCACCATATTCCACCGGTTCACGAATTCTATCGCGGCGGCGGCATCCTCTGTACGCCCGACGGCATAGAGAGCTGCGGACCACCAGGTATTTGCGATCAGGGATAACGGGTCGAGTTCGACATACCGCTCGCACAGACGCAAGGCTTCCTCGAGGTATCCGTTTTCTGTCAGAGCGTAAACCATGGTTTCCAGAATCCACGGATTATTTGGCCGGTCGCGCGCGGCTCGCTCGAACGCCTGTAACTTCCGCCAGCGAATGTGAGGACCAAAATCTGCTGCCCGGTAGAACGCATTCGCCAAAACAAGATCCGGATCGATGGCAATCGCATTAGTAGCAGCCTCTCGTACAAGCTTTTGTGCTTCTACGGCTTCGATCGCCCATCCGGCCAGACTCCAATACGTGAAGGCAAGGGTCTCGTAGGCTTCTGCGAAGTTGGGGTCGAGCTCGATGACGTCCAGCAACATATCTTTCGCTTCTACCAATTCCAAGACGTTCATCGCAGCTCTGGCCTTTAGAAACAGTGCATAGGCCTGCGGACTCTCGGTGGGACGCCCGCGAGTAGGGGCCGTGCCGACATGTATCTGCAAGGCATCGAACATGGCGGCCGCAACATCGTCCTGAACCTCAAAGATATCGGTCATTATCCGGTCATAGGTCTCGGACCAGATGTTCGCTCCGTCCGATACGTCAACCAACTGGACGGTAATGCGTAATCGGTTGCCCGACTTTCGCACCGAGCCTTCGAGGACATTCTTCACGCCGAGCGTTTGGCCGATGACGCGTAGGTCTTCATTCTTTCCTTTGAATGCAAATGACGATCTGCGGCCAATGACCTTTAGGCCCGGGATTCTTGCGAGCAGGGTCGAGATCTCTTCGGATAGACCATCCGAGAAATATTCATTGCCCGGGTCGTCACTCATGTTGAGGAAAGGCAACACGGCGACCGACCTTTCCCATCCATCGGTCTCGCTTAGGTACTCAACCTGGGTCTTCGTGGTGCCCGGTGCATCTTCCTGCGCCGGGCCGATCATAAACTCGTTGTAAGCGAAGTAAGCGAGCGCGAGCGCCAATACAGTGACAGTGACGAAAGCCAGTTTGTGCACGTTGAGCTGAGTGATGGACTCAGAACGGGCTCGCTTCTTGTCGAGCCTGCTGCCGTCGGGTAGGTATATGTCGCCGATCAGGCGATAGCCGCGTTTCGGTACGGTTTCGATGTATTGCGAGTCGCCACCACCGTCCTCAAGCGCGCGGCGCAGCTCGCCGATCGCTCGCGTCAGCGGCTCATCGGTAACTGCCCGCCCATTCCAGACGGCTTCCTGCAGCTCGTCCCGCGTCACCAATTCGTTGGCGTGTTCCGCAAGACAAACGAAAACGTCCATCACCTTGGGCTCAATGTGCCGGGCCTCGCCCTGCGACCCAGTAATTGCCCCCCTTAGCGGTTCAATCTTCCAGGGACCCAGCCGGAAACCATGCAGGAGATCGAAGGACATCGCGGAAGCGCCTTGTAACTTTTTGATTTTGGCCTGACTCAGTCATTCTCATTATCCCATAGGCATTCCCTCGGCTTTTCCTGGGAGAAAAAGAGGCTTTCTTTCAAGGAGTTACGGTTGAAGCCGACCCACACTTGTTGCCCTCACCGGTGCTGGATAGGCGCGCAAGAGTCAAACCAAGGCCCAAAGCGTCGAATCCTCACTCGTTGAATTGCGGTTTGCACAGGACGCCGGTATGTCGTATATCGGGTGAAGGTCTGGATCAGTCTCTCACCGGTTGCAAATGCGCACAGCTCCACTGGGAATGAGCCGTCCCCTCTGGCACCGTCTGTCGGATTGGATA
>JBHIDG010000236.1:0-5339 GCA_046760025.1 Woeseia sp.
GGATCGCCGATGATTTTTCCGCCGACGAGGCCAAACGTGTCAAAGCGATCGAGGCGAATACCAACCACGACGTCAAGGCCGTCGAGTACTTTGTGAGAGAGAGGATCGGCAGCGGCGCCGATGTCGGCAATCTTGCCCACTTCGTTCATTTCGCCTGCACGTCGGAGGATATCAACAACATCGCTTACGCGCTGATGTTGCGCAAGGCCCGTGACGAGATCCTGCTCCCCCGGATGAAGGGATTGCTCGCGGGGCTCGGCAGGGTTTCAGCCGACAACGCCGATCTGCCGATGCTGTCACGTACCCATGGACAAGCCGCAAGTCCGACCACCCTCGGCAAGGAAGTGGCGAATTTCGTCGCCCGTCTCACCCGCGCGCGTGATCAATTTGCCGGCGTCGAGGTCCGGGGCAAATTCAATGGTGCTGTCGGTAACTTTAACGCGCATGTCGCTGCCTATCCCGAGGTCGACTGGCCCGACATCAGCAGCCGCTTCATCGAGTCTCTGGGCTTGCAGCCGAATCTGCACACGACACAAATCGAACCACATGACTGGATCGCCGAATACGCGCACGCGCTGATTCGTTTCAACACGATCCTCATCGATCTCTGCAGGGACGTCTGGGGCTACATCTCGCTTGGCTATTTCCGGCAGCGCTTCGCAAAAAACGAAATCGGATCATCGACGATGCCGCACAAAGTGAACCCTATCGATTTCGAGAACGCAGAAGGTAACCTGGGTCTGTCGACGGCGATGCTGAATCACTTCGCAACCAAGCTTCCTGTCTCCCGGTGGCAGCGAGACCTCACTGATTCCACGGTACAGAGGAATTTCGGCGTTGCGATCGGCTGCGCGTTCATCGCTATTGACGCGTGTCTCAAGGGACTCGACAAAATCCAGGCCGACCCGACAGCGATTCAGGACGATATCAATGAAAGCTGGGAAATCCTCGGTGAGGCCGTACAAACCGTAATGCGCCGATACGGCATACCGGAACCGTATGAAAAACTGAGGGCACTGACTCGCGGCAAGCCGGTGACGCGGCAAGCGATGAACGATTTCGTGGAGTCCCTGGAACTGCCGGATGAGGCAAAGCAAAGGCTGCTCGAGCTGACTCCGGCGACCTATACGGGTCTCGCCGGCACCCTTGCGAGGATCGATTCCTGATCCCAGTGCCGCTTTCCTGGACACCACGGCGGCGGTGGTATCCCCGGATGCAACATAATACTTTGTCCATCCGGAGCGCCACCTGGCAGGACCAACACGAGAACCTCGAATACAGTCGGCGCCAGGTATTCGTCAATGAATAGTCCGAATCCGAGGAACGGGACGACGAGGATGAGAATAGTTCTCATGTGCTTGCATTCTCCGAAAAACGTGACGTAGTTGGCACAGGGCGTCCGGAGCCGACCGGTAAGATTGCGAGACTAGCGGCAGTGGCGGAATGCCGTGGACAGGGCGTGGGTTCTGCGAAGCTGAGCCGACTGATAGAGGAGGCCCGTAAACGGGGCTTTCGTCGGCTTTACCTGCACTCACAAACGCATGCGCTGAGTTTTTATAAGAATTCTGGCTTTGTCAGCGATGAAGAAATTTTTTCTGAAGGTGGTACACCGCATGTGCTGGCTCGCCTAGATCTGTAACGCGGTACATCATGGAACAAGCTCGGGAAAAAGGTCGTCGCTGGGTAATCTCGACTCAAGAGGAAATGCGACAGGCCGTCATCGATGTCTCCGGTGAAGCGAGCCGAAAAATATCCATATTTACGCACGATCTGGAGCCGGGAATCTACGATGACCCGGATTTTCTCGAGGTCGTCAAACGCCTTTGTCTGTCGCAGGCCTACGCCAGAGTCCGTGTACTGATCGCCGACCCGACTCGTGCAATCAAGAACGGCAATACCTTCGTTCACCTTGGCCGACGCCTGAACACATACATCGAGTTCCGGCACGTTCGAGAAGACTTGAGAACCCATGCAGAGTCATTCTGCATCGCCGACGAGGCCGCCCTCGTCTACCGCCTGCAAGCCAGTCGTTGGGAAGGCATTGCAGATACCCATGAACCCGCAGTCGCCAAATTGTATGGAAAAATGTTTGACGAAATCTGGCAAGCCAGCGAAGTCGAAATAGAATTCCGTCAACTCGGCATCTGAGCGCACAAGATTGCCGCGTTATGAATCGAACTGATCTCAGGCTCTCCGCCGTCGTTGAGCGGGACGGGCGGTTCCTTGTCGTTGAGGAACGGTCATCAGGGATTGTCGTCGTAAGACACCCGGGCGGCCGGATGGAAGCGGGAGAGTCGCCCGAGCAGGCCGTTATCCGGAAAACGCTCGAGGAGACCGGCTGCCGCATCACGGTTGGCGGCCTTCTGGGGGTATACCTGTGGATTCATCCGCAGACCCGTCAACAATACCTGCGCATTGTCTACGTCGGAGAATACGTCTCCTGCGATAATACGCTGACACTCGATGACGGCGTTCACGCTGTTCACTGGCTCATCCCGGCCGACCTCGAACGGCGATCGCAGGACCATCGTTCGCCGATCGTCATGCGTTGCGTGCGGGATTTCCTCGACGGACGGCGTCAACCCGAGAATCTGCTCGCCGGCCTGACGCCGCTGCAGCAGAATGTATCCGCCGTCATGGCGAATGCGGCACTCGTGTGAGGCATTCGCGCTAGAATCGCCACTCCATGGCGATATCAAATATCGATCCGAAGGCCGGAAGAGTCATTGTCGGTCTGTCCGGCGGCGTCGACTCCGCCGTCGCTGCGCTGCTCCTCAGGGAGCAAGGGGCAGACGTACATGCCTTGCACATGACCAACTGGGAAGACGATGACGGCTATTGCACAGCCGCCGCCGATTTGCAGGATGCGCGTCGTGTCTGCGAGCAACTGGACATTCCCCTGCACCACGCCAATTTCGCCGGACAATACCGCGACCGCGTGTTCGAGTATTTCCTGGATGAGTATCGGGCCGGTCGAACGCCCAACCCTGATGTGATCTGCAACCGTGAGATCAAGTTCGGCGTGTTTCGGGACTATGCCAGGCGGCTCGGTGGCGAATTCCTCGCAACGGGCCATTACGCCCGCGTATTGATCTCCGGCGGTGAGGCACAACTGTGGAAAGCTGCCGATAAGACCAAGGACCAGAGTTACTTCCTGCATGCGGTCGGCTCGGCTGCACTGGCCGAGACCGTCTTTCCGCTGGGCGAGCTGATGAAATCGGAGGTCCGCCGGATTGCACGCGAGCACGGTCTCGCGGTTCACGACAAGAAGGACAGCACCGGCATCTGCTTCATCGGTGAGCGACCGTTTCGCGAATTTCTCGCTACCTACCTGCCCGCGAGTCCCGGTCCAATTCGTACACCGGAAGGCAAGCAGCTTGGAAGCCACAGCGGCCTCATGTATTACACGCTCGGGCAGCGTCAGGGGCTTGGCATCGGTGGCCTGCAGGATTATGGCGACGCGCCGTGGTACGTGGCGGACAAAGACCCTGATGAAAATGCGTTGATTATCGTGCAGGGCGAGCACCCGATGCTGTACGGCGGCGCGATCGAGGCAAGCAAGGCGAGCTGGATTGGCACGACGCCGGCCGGGCTTTCCCGGGCCGGTGCCCTGCGTTGCAGCGCCAAGCTTCGGTACCGGCAGCCGGATCAGGCATGTCGCATCACGAGGACGGGCGACGGCCTGCTCGCGGTGTCGTTCGATGAGCCGCAGAGAGCCGTGGCACCCGGGCAGTTTGCGGTGTTTTACGATGGCGAGCGCTGTCTTGGCGGTGCCGTCATCGACCGCGTACTCGCGGCCCCACAGGCCGCGCGGGCTGCGATCTGACAATTCCGCTATAATCCCGCCCCTTTTCCGGAGAGGCAAGATGACGGACAGCTTCGGCGCGCGCTCAAGGCTGGATGTTGGCGGTAATCAGTTGGAGATTTACCGGCTGGATGCGGTCAGCGACGGGCAGGTCGGGAAATTGCCCTTTTCGCTCAAGATCCTGCTGGAGAATCTCCTGAGACACGAAGACGGCCGCGACGTCACTCGTGAGGACATCCTCGCGCTGGCTGACTGGGACGCAACGGCGGTTCCTTCGACCGAGATTTCCTTCACGCCGAGCCGTGTGATCCTCCAGGACTTTACCGGCGTACCGGCAGTCGTCGATCTGGCCGCGATGCGCGACGCAGTCGTCAAGCTGGGCGGCTCCGCCGACCGCATCAATCCTCAGGCCCCGGCCGAACTCGTTATCGACCACTCCGTGCAAGTCGACAAGTACGGTACGGCCGATGCGCTGGATCTGAACAATAAGATCGAATTCAAGCGCAACAAGGAGCGTTATTCGTTTCTCCGCTGGGGGCAAACGGCGTTCGAGAACTTCCGCGTCGTACCACCGAACACCGGCATCGTTCACCAGGTAAACCTCGAGTACCTGGGACGCGTCGTCTTCGACACAGAGAAGAACGGCAAACGATCCGCCTATCCCGATACCCTGGTCGGCACCGATTCGCACACGACCATGATCAACGGGCTCGGCATTCTCGGCTGGGGAGTCGGCGGTATCGAGGCCGAGGCTGCGATGCTGGGACAACCGATTACGATGCTTATTCCGCAGGTCGTCGGCTTCAAGCTGACCGGCGCACTCGAGCCGGGGACGACGGCGACCGACCTCGTTCTCACCGTCACGCAAATGCTCAGAGAAAAGGGCGTCGTCGGCAAATTCGTCGAGTTTTTCGGTGACGGACTTGAACACCTGCCGCTTGCCGACCGCGCGACCCTCGGCAACATGTCGCCCGAGTTCGGCAGCACCTGTGCGATATTCCCGATCGACGACGAGACGCTTCGTTACCTCGAGCTGTCCGGTCGCGATGCCGAACACATCGGCCTGATCGAGGCGTACGCCAAGGAACAAGGGCTCTGGCGGCATGCAGGGCAGCCGGATGCGGACTACAGCGACGCGCTCGAGCTCGATATGAACACGGTCGAGCCCAGCCTCGCCGGCCCGAAACGCCCGCAGGACCGGATCGCGTTGAGCGCCGCGGATTCGGCATTCCGGAAAGACCTGAAGGCGGCCGTCACCGATCGCAGTGAAGGCGGTGCCGCAGCAGCAAGACTCGACGGGCAGGATATCAAGATCACCGACGGCGCAGTGCTGATTGCAGCGATTACGAGCTGTACGAACACTTCAAATCCGGCCGTGATGATCGCTGCCGGACTGCTTGCGAGAAACGCGAATAGAAAAGGGCTGAAGACGAAACCCTGGGTCAAGACCAGCCTCGCGCCGGGTTCCAAGGTCGTTACCGACTATCTTGTCAAGTCCGACCTGCTGGACGATCTCGATGCGATGGGTTTCTAT
>JBHIDG010000237.1:0-5313 GCA_046760025.1 Woeseia sp.
GGGACCAACATTACCCACCTTATTTTTTACAAATTCGTGGTTAATTTTTCCCCCGGCACCATTAGACTTCGGTAATACTCAGCTTACGCAGTTTCGGCGTTTTCTTGTGTTGGTGGTCCTGCA
Source organism: Woeseia sp. (assembly GCA_046760025.1). Lineage (GTDB taxonomy): Bacteria > Pseudomonadota > Gammaproteobacteria > Steroidobacterales > Woeseiaceae > JACZWL01. The sequence continues at coordinate 124 of JBHIDG010000237.1, forward strand.
TGCGGCGCAGGATGTTATCGAGCATTTCGATTGCGGCCAGTATATGCGGGCCCTTGTTGAGCATCACACAATCGGCACGCTGTGACATCGCGGCATCGGTGATCTCGGCCCGCGACGGTCGGCCCTTTTTGGTCTCCCGCTCGAGGACCTGGGTCGCCCAGATGACCGGTAACTGAGCGGCCTCGCACATCCACAGTATCTCTTCCTGGATCTCCGCAAGGCGCTCCCAGCCGCACTCCACGGCCAGGTCGCCCCTGGCGATCATCACGCCGGCGGGGTAGTGGCGCATCGTCGCGAGCAAAAGCCGGGGCAGGTCCTTGAAGGCCTTGACGGTCTCGATCTTGACGATAACGCCGATCCGTCGCGACGTATGTTTTTTGAGCTCCTGCTGTAAAGCAATGATGTCCCTTGGTTTCCTGACGAAGGACAGGCTGACCGCATCCGCATGCCGGACTACGAATTTGAGGTGCGTCTCATCTGTTTCCGTTAGCCCGCGAAGCCGAATGTCACTTTTCGGAAAGTTGATACCCTTGTTGCCGCGAAGCCGGCTGCCGGTTCCCTTGGCATGCGTAACCTCGACGAGCAGCTCCTCGTCCGAGACGGATTTGACGGTCCCTTCGATCTTGCCATCGTTGAGACGAATCGGATCACCCGCGGAGATGTAGCTGAACACTTCGGGCTGCCTGCAGGAGATATGTGCAGGCCTGACGATCAGGCCATTGGCATCGATTTCCGCCGGCTCTCCGGGTGTGGCGGCACGATGCAGGACGAGCGTGTCCCCCTCTCGAAGGACAATGGGTTCCTCGATCGGTGGCAGGTTGCCCACCCTGAAACAGATTCTCTCACCGGCTTCGTGCCGGTCGAGCTTCAGTCTGGTGCCGGTGGCTATGTAGGCGGTCTGGCGGCATTCGGTGCGCAAGCCTTTCTTGTCCTTGCGAACGACTTGCAGCCTTCTTTTCTTGCCACGGGTGTCTTTGAACGAAAACCTGTCACCGACATGCGCATGATCGATACACTCGCGCGGCACCGGCACCACTCCCGCTTTCCTGGATGACCACTTCGCGTCTTCTGGAATGAAGCGCACCCGCCTGGGGGCGATGACCCGACCCAGCGAATCCCGCCTCGGCCGAATGCGCAGAACGCCGGCGCCCGGCTGCAGGTCTCCGGTCCGGAGTTTCGGCCCGGCCAGGTCCATCATGATCCTACAGTTCAGGCCGGTCTCGGACTGCGCCTTGCGGATGTTGTCGATCATGCGCAGCCACACGGCTTCGTTATCGTGAACACAGTTGATGCGGGCGATATCCATGCCGGAGGTAATCAGGTCGCGCACGAGTTGATACTCGTCGGCCGCTTCTGCCGGCAATGTCACCATGATGCGGACATCGCGGCCATCTGCTCCGATGCCGAGTGTGTCGTCGATATGAGCTTTCAAGGTGTGATTACTCTGTTCGAAGTTGCGACGCTCCCCATGCAGGTCATAGTCCTGCCCTGTCGAGATCTTCGCGAGCGCTCTCTGGACGGCTCGAACTGAGGCGCGGACGTTTTTCTCAGCCCTGCCCAGGGACGACAGGCCGAGGACCGCGAGATGCTCCTGGAGTTCGCGAATATCGATGTGGCGGAGCGCGATGTAGTCAATCAGGTTCCCGGCACTTGCGTGAAAGTCCGGGTGGACCTGGGCCAGTGCTTCCCCGAACCGGGACTCCAAGTCGTCGGCCTGCTCGATGATCAGCTCGAGTTGAGCCCTGATCGCGGTGATATTCGTGCTGCTTGCCATGCGCCTGCTCACTACATACCTATATAGGATATCGCAGCGACTTGCGCAGTCATGGAAATCACCGATGGTGCCGGAGCGAACTTTCCGAACTTTCTAGGTTTTCGTGTCTATTTGTACGAAAGTTCGGAAAGTTCGCTCCGGCACCGGTGACGGTGGCTGGATTTCTTGGCGCCCCGCTCGACACCGATCCATACTGGTAAGCTGAAATATAATCACCGACTCGCCGGTCAATGTGAGGGCGTCGCTCACTGCCGGCGACAAGAACAAGCAACCGCCTCAGGGGAAAACCATGAAAGCGTCCGATCTGTTGGTCAAGTGCCTGGAAGTAGAGGGCATCGAGTACATTTTTGGTGTGCCGGGCGAGGAGAACGCCGACTTCATGATATCGCTCGAGCAGTCGAAAAAGATCAGCTTCATTCTGACGCGCCATGAGCAGGGGGCGGCCTTCATGGCCGAAATCTACGGCCGGCTGACGGGCAACCCGGCCGGTTGCCTCGGTACGCTGGGTCCGGGTGCGACCAACCTGATTACGGGCGTCGCCGACTCGAACATGGATCGCGCGCCGATGCTGGTGCTGACGGGCCAGGGCTCGACCGATCGCCTGCACAAGGAATCGCACCAGATCATGGACGTGGTCGGCATGTTCAAGCCGGTTACGAAATGGGCGACGACGATCCTGAATCCGGACACCATTCCCGAGATCGTCAGAAAAGCCGTCCGGGTGGCGCGCACGGAGAAGCCCGGCGCGGTACTCATAGAGCTCCCCGAAGATATTGCGAAGGTGGAATCGTCGGCAATGCCGATGAAGCCGCGGCGTTTTCGCAGATCGGTGCCCGACAGCAAGATCGTGGATGCGGCATTCGCGATGCTCGAGGACTCGAAGCGCCCGGTCATCATCGCGGGCAATGGCTGTATTCGCAGGCGTGCGAGTAAGCAACTGCGGATCTTTTGTGAAAAAACGGGCATCGGCGTCGTGAGCACGTTCATGGCGAAAGGCAGTGTCGACATGGATGCCGAGTACTGTCTCTACACGGTCGGACTTGGCAGCAAGGACCGAATCTCGATGGCGATAGATGATGCGGATCTCGTCATTGCGCTGGGGTTCGATATGGTCGAGTACAAACCGATCTTGTGGAATCCGAATGCCGACAAGCGAATTCTCCACGCCGACTTTTTGCCGGCGGAGATTGACGAGTACTACCACCCGGAGACCGAACTGGTCGGCGACCTCGCACACACGTTGTGGATGCTGAACGAACGGGTCGATGAACATGGCGTGCCCGACTTCGATTACTCGTTACAAAGAAAAAGCCGCGACGACATGAGGCGGGATTTCGAGGAACACAAAGACGATACCACGCAGGGTCTGATCCGGCCGCAAAAGGCCTTGTGGGATGCCAGGCAGGTAATGGGATCCGACGACATTCTTCTCTCAGACGTCGGCGCTCACAAAATGTGGATTGCCAGGCACTATCAGTGCCATGAGCCGAATACCTGCCTCATTCCGAACGGCTTCTGCTCCATGGGATTTGCATTGCCGGGAGCAATCGCCGCAGACATCGTCCATCCCGAGCGGCGCATACTGGCGATTGCGGGTGATGCCGGATTCCTCATGAACGTGCAGGAAATGGAAACAGCCGCGAGGATCGGCAGCAATATCGCGGTCATGGTCTGGGAAGACAGGGAATACGGCCTGATTGCCTGGAAGCAGTACAACCAGTTCGGCCGTCATACGGACCTGACGTTCGGCAACCCGGAATGGACCACGCTCGCACAAGCCTTCGGATGGCACGGTCATTTCGTTTCCGATGCGGCCGACCTTGCGGCTACGCTCGATCGCGCACTCGATGAAGAAGGACCGAGCCTGGTTGTCATTCCGATTGATTATCGCGAGAACGCGCTGCTGACCAGGAAACTCGGTGAAATCACATGCACGATCTGATGCTCGAGAGCAGTAACAAGGCGGTCGGCACACTTGCCGTCACGTCGCCGTTCGACGGGCGCGAACTCGATCGAGTCGCGACCGCCGGTCCGGATCACGTCGAAGATGCGTTGTCTGCTGCGCAGGCACTGTTTCGCGACAAGGGCCACTGGCTGCCGGTTCCCGGGCGTGTGCGAATCCTGAACAAGGCAGCGGCAATCATGGGCACCCGCATAGAGGAATTGACGCATCGGGCGGCAAGCGAAGGCGGAAAACCCTACACCGATTCGAAGGTGGAAGTGCTGCGCGCGATCGATGGTGTTCGCTTGTGCGCGGAAACGCTTCGTGCCCATGCCGGTTCGGTTATACCGGTAGGCACCACCGAGGCGACTACCGGACGGCTCGCTTTCACCCGAAAAGAGCCGATCGGCGTGGTCGTCGCGGTGAGCGCGTTCAATCATCCGCTGAACCTGGTTGTTCACCAGGTCGGACCTGCTGTCGCGAGCGGTTGTCCGGTCATTGTGAAACCAGCCGCAGACACGCCGCTGTCGTGCCTGGCGTTTGTCGAGATATTACGCGAGGCTGGACTGCCCGACGAGTGCTGCCAGGTGGTCGTTACCGATGACCTGGATACGGCTCAGAAGCTCGTTACCGACAGCCGCGTCGGTTTTTTCAGTTTCATCGGCAGCGCCCGTGTCGGCTGGATGCTTCGCTCGCGACTGGCGCCCGGCACGAGATGCGCGCTGGAGCACGGCGGTGCCGCGCCGGTCATATTGACGGAGAATCACGACAGGGAACTCGCGCTCTCATCGATACTCAAGGGCGGCTTCTATCACGCGGGCCAGGTCTGCGTATCGGTGCAACGCGTATTTGCTCCCGCCGACGACGCTGCCGTATTCGCCGGGGAGCTGGCCGATATGGCCGAAGCACTCAAAGTCGGTCCGCCGGAGGATGCGGACACCGAGGTCGGGCCGCTCATTCGAAAGGCTGAGGTCGATCGCGTCGCCGAATGGGTGGATGAGGCAGTTGCGGCGGGCGCGAAACCGCTGTGCGGCGGGAAGAAAATATCGGGGACCTGTTACGCGCCGACGGTACTGCTGAACCCGCCGGACGATGTTCGTGTCAGCACGATGGAAATATTCGGTCCGGTCGTGTGCGTATATGGCTACGGCGATGCGGACGACGCGATCCGCCGGGCAAATTCACTGCCGGTGGCGTTTCAGGCGGCGGTATTCAGCAATGATATCGATCAGGCAATGCACTTTTACAAACAGCTCGATGCAAGCGCCGTGATGGTGAATGATCACTCGGCATTCCGGGATGACGTCATGCCGTTCGCCGGCCTGCGAGAATCTGGCCTGGGTGTCGGCGGCATCCCCTGCACCATGGAAGACATGCAGATCGACAAAATGATGGTGATCAGATCCCCCCGGCTGTGATGGCGAAATTTGAGGACAGCCACCAATTTAGCGAGCAACTTTGAGGACACCCACTA
>JBHIDG010000238.1:0-5294 GCA_046760025.1 Woeseia sp.
TGAGTTCCTCCGTCGTCAGGGCGCGTGGTGTCGCGCCGAGCAGGACCATGCAAGCGATAGACGGAAGCGTAACCGGCGTGGCCGCATTGACATTGACGGCGACCTGAAACGCGATTCTCGACAACGCCATGGAATCGTCGTCGGGAGGCGCCGTTTCCAGTACGACCGGCTCGCCGAAATTCATATAGACGCGGCCCATGGGCTGGCGCAGGCGCCTGATATATCCCAGGAACCACCCAAGCGATTCGGGTCTTTTCCCGGTGCCGGTCTGCTCCGCCGCATGATCAGCGACATCGGTGATCAGATCGTAACTGATCGCAACCGGGAGTATGTGAATGTTCCGGGCGCCCGTTTCGCGGGCCGCGTCGAGTGCGTACTTGAGCAGGCCGTATCGGGGCGGCATCAGTTTGCCGATTCTCGAACGCGTACCTTCGAATGCCCAGCTCAGCGGGAATCGTTTTTCCATCAGGTAGCCGATGTAGTGCCGCAGCACGAGTTTGTACAGCGGGTTGTCCCTGAAGGTGCGGCGGATGAATATCGCCGGCGTGCGGCGGCCGAGAAATCCCAGGCCCGCAAAGGCCATGTTGACGCCGCCGAGAATATGTGGCGCCGGAAAGTCATTGTCGAAACACACGCAATTGATTGCGAATCCGTCGACATAGGACTTATGTGTCCACAGGATCACCGATGGGTTTTTCCGCACCAACTCGCGAGCGCGCTCGATACTCGCTTTGTCGCAGACGATGTCCGTTTCGTATCCCTGCGCACAGATGAAGCGGTTCAGCACGCCCATGACGTCGAGCCAGAAAGTCGAGGGCCTCGCGATCATCTCATTCATGTAAGTCCGCGCATCGTTCATCAGTTCGTGGCGTGGTGTGCCGAGATTATTCGAGAGGCGGTCTATTGCCGCACAGAATCTGTCACTTGCCTGCAGGCTATCGGCAACAAATCTCGGAACCTTGTATCGACTGCCATGTAAGCCCCGTTCGGCAATATCCAGTACGAGTCCCGCCTGCCGCTCGACGAATTCCACGAAGCCAGCCTCCAGGTCGTCGGAACCCATGCAGTTCGCGGTTTTGTCGAATCTTGCGCGCAACTCCGCAATCGTAGCCGGCTGCCCGACAACGTACGCCGCCCGCTCCGGGTGATTGCGATAAGTCAGCTTTGCGCGCAGGCTGCCTGGTCTGCGCCTGTCACCCAATACCAGGTCGCGTAATCGCGGCGTGCCCTTTACCGTGTCCGGGAATTGCCAGACGATGCGGAGCGGCGCTATCAAAGTGTCAGCCGCGGCCGTAAGCGCGTGACACAGCCGGTTCCGTTCTGCAGTTCGCAAGACCGGAACGGTAAACGGTTGAGCGTTCGACTCATCGAGCGAACGCTCTTTGTTCAGCGACTCCCTCAGCAGACTTTCCTCGAAGCCGTTCGCGGCATCGAGGAGGTAAATTACTCTCTTGCCGTTCCCGATCTGGTGTAATTCGCCAATATTCATTCGGCCGCCATTTATTCCCAACTGCCCAGAACCACGTTGTCCCAGTTTTGAGCGGCCGATTCCTCTTCCTCGTCGGGTCGGATGTCGGGTTCGACGATGTTGTTCGCCTGATCCTGTGCTTGTTCGGGTCTTGCTTTCTGGTCCAGCGAATCAAGAAACCGATCACGAACATCGGCAACGTGTTGGTCGATCGTTGCTGCTCGCCAGTCGCACGTTTCTATCGGCGGTAGCACGTCGATGTCGACAGTCGCCGGCCGAAAAACGAATGCACCCTTTGGCGCGACATCGATCGCATTATGGATGACAATGGGCACCACCGGCACAGCGGCCTGCATCGCGAGGTGGAATGCCCCTTTCTTGAACGGTCCGAGTCTTGGGCTGATCGTTCGCGTTCCCTCGGGGGCGATAACGACGGACTTGCCGTCGTATCGCATTGCGTCCACTAGCGGCCTCATCGCTTCGATGGCGCTGGCCGTGTTTTGCCTGTCGATGAATACGACGCCGGCCAATTCGAGTATCTGGCCGATCAGGGGATAATGCCTGATCTCCTTTTTGCCGACACCGGCAAGGTCACGGCGTAACAACTTCGCGATGATGATGACGTCCGCTTTGCTCTGATGGTTGAATACGAAGACCGCCGGGCGCCGTTCCCAGACGTGGTGCTCGCCTTTGACATTCAGTTTCAGGCCAATAAGCGCCGCCGCAATATCGCCGAACAGCGACGATGCAAAGTTCTGTGACTCACGAACAGACCCCGTCAATGCCCAGAACGGCAATGCCGCGGCAAAGGCCGGTACGATGCTCCATGTTGCGGCGATCGACCGCAGGTAATCGGTCATGCGAGGCTGACCGCGACTCGCAAATCGTCGAATTGGCCAACCCCGCCGTTCCGAAATCGTAACGAGTCTGTCGCTCGGATTGAGTGGTCGCGGCTTGCCGACGCGTTCGAGCAAGGCCAGGTCCTCGTGGCTATCGGTGTAGAAAAAGCTGTCTTCGAGATTCACGCCGCGCTGTTTCGCGAGCTTCTCCGCCGCCGTCACCTTGCCGCGGCCCCAGCAGGTCGGCCTGACCACGCCGCCCGTGAATTCGCCGTTCTCAACGATCAGTTCGGTGCAGAGTACCGTATCGATGCCGAGATCCTCGGCGACCGACTCGATCTGGTATCGGGTCGCCGACGAGACAATGGCGACCGTGTGTCCCTTTTTCAGGTGGGCCTCTACCAGGGCCCTCGACTCGGGATAAATCTCGCGTGCGAGATATTTCTCGAAAACCTCCGCACCGAATCTGGCGTAACTCTCTTCGGACACGCCACGCAACATCTGCGCCGCAGCGACCATCAGGCCCGAGAAACCGAGCTGACCGACCCCATAGCTCGTCATTGCTGCGACGAGCTCGGTTATCTCGCGCGGCGACAGGTCACCGCGCATGATCTGTTCCTTGATGAAGGCGATTACTGAAAAGCCGGCAATCAGAGTCCCGTCAAAGTCGAACAGCGCTGCGACCGATGGGCCATCCGGCGCATGGTCGACGGCTTGGGTGAGTGCCTTGTGCCTGGTCATTGTTCCGGTGGTTTCTTGTTCGGGTTCCGATTATTCCACACTCGATGCGGGCGTCCCCTCAGACGTCACATATTCCCGGTATTTGGTACGATAAGTTACCTCAAAATAAAAACAACCCGAGGAAACCGCATTGGCCACTCCACTCCAATCCGTCCGCGAGCAGGTTTCCGCCGAGGAATGGCAAATCCGACAGGATCTGGCGGCACTCTATCGGCTGGTCGCCATGCATGGTTGGGACGACCTGGTATTCACACATATTACTGCCCGGGCCCCGGGCCCCGAGCACCATTTTCTGATCAATGCTTACGGGATGCTGTTCGAATCCGTTACGGCATCCAGCCTGATCAAGGTGGATCTCGCCGGCAACAAGGTCATCGAGACACCGTATCCGTTCAATCCCGCGGGTTACACGATTCACAGCGCCGTTCATGAGGTACGGGAAGACGCGAAATGCGTCATGCATCTGCACACCCGGGCAGGGGTCGCCGTGTCGGCGCAAAGAAACGGGCTCATGCCGATCTCCCAGCAGGCATCCGTCGCGTTGGGCTCACTCGCATACCACGACTACGAAGGCATCGCGTTGAACCCGGACGAGAAGGCCCGGTTGCAGCGCGATCTCGGCGACAACACGGCGATGATGCTGCGCAACCATGGCACGCTGGTCGCCGCAGCGACTATCGCCGATGCCTGGCTATACATGTATAACCTCGAAACCGCCTGCCAGATTCAGATTGCGGCGCAGGCCGGCGGCTGCGAACTGGTGCTGATTGACGAAGAGATTATGAGGCTTAACTGCGAGAACCTTGCAGTAGCGACGGCCGGACAAGGCGCCCAGATCGCGTGGGCCGCGATGCTGGAGAAAGTCGAGCGCCACGACCCCTCGTACCGAAGCTAGACAATGCGCGATCGTCGTTCAGACTTCCCCTGGCAATCAGTTTACGACGAAATCGGTATCGAAACGCCGCCCGTTGATGACACACCGCTTGGCGGTCATGTCGAAACCCATGCGCGGGATCGGGGCGAAAAGGTCGCTTTTCAGTTCTTTGACCGGGAAATCAGTTTCCGCGAACTGAACGAACGGGCAAATCAGCTTGCCAATGCTTTGGTGGTCCGAGGAGTGGGCAAAGGCGACGTCGCCGGCATTCATCTGCCTAATATTCCGCAATTTGCAATTGCGCTTGTCGCCGTCTCGAAAATAGGTTGCGCCGGATCGGGTGTGTCACCGTTGCTCGCGCCCGCCGAAGTTGCGTACCAGGCCGAAGATGCGGGCATCTCGGTGCTTATCACGCTCAACGACCTCGTGCCGGTCGTTCGGCAGATCCCGGAGCTGCCGGCCTGTCTGAAGGCGATCATAGTAACCGGGGTCACCGATCTGATCGCGGCGAGCGAATTCGACCTGCCGGAATTTGACGGAATTCAAAGCGAGAATTACCTCGCAATTGCTGAAAACGAGTCGCCAGAGTTCGAGCAGCACGCCGTGCACTGGAACGACACGTTCATGATCCAGTACACGGGCGGCACGACCGGCAGGCCCAAGGGCGCAGAAATATCCGTACGAAACATCATGCACAACTCCGTTCAGGCGGCTGCGTGCGCACCGTGGGAAACAGGCACCGAAGTCGTCGCTACTGCCTTCCCGATGTTTCACATCGCGGGACTTTGCTACCACATTGCGTCAATGCGATTCGGCGCTCGCGCCTTGCTGGTACCCGATCCGAGGGACGTCGATTTCTTCTGCCGGCAGATGTCGCGATTCCCGCCGACGCGGATTGCGGCCGTGCCGACGCTGTACCAGATGCTCGTGACTCATCCCGCCATCGGCAGCGTTGACTTTTCTCGCCTCAAGCACGCGATTACCGGCGCCGCGCCGTTAACGAGCGAGGACCGTGTGAAGATCAACGCATTGCTCGGTGAGGGAAAGCTCAGTGACATGTTCGGCATGACAGAGACGGGGCCAGTACATGTCGTGAGCCCTCCGCGGCATTCGAAACCCGCGTCGGTCGGTATCCCGGTACCCGGCGCGGAGACCCGCATCGTGGATCTCGAGACAGGGACGAAGGAAATGCCGTTCGGCGAAGCCGGCGAAATCATCACGACAGGGCCTCAGGTCATGAAAGGCTATCTCAACCTGCCCGAAGAGTCTGCCGGGGCCCTGCGCAAGTGGCGCGGCAAGACCTGGATGTATACCGGCGACGTCGGCTACATGGACGAGGACGGATACATCTATCTCTGCGACCGCGCCAAGG
>JBHIDG010000239.1:0-5267 GCA_046760025.1 Woeseia sp.
CGATGAGTCTGGCGGCATTCTCGCTCGGACCTTCGCCCTTGAGCATGTAGAGAAAGTTCGCGGCGTGACTCAAATCCGATAGCGGGGTGACCGGATCATCGCCGTTCCTCAGACGGTGATGGGCGGCGACAATGACGGGCAGCTGAGCGGTGAGACTGATGCCTTTCATCAGTACCGCTTCCCGTGAAGTGTCGTTCGCGTGCTCATCGACTGCGCCCAGGGCCGATACCGCGGTCCGCAGCACCTCCATCGGATGGGCGTGTCCGGTCCTGCGGATGATCTCGTATACGGTGTCCGGCACCGCGCGCGCCGCTTTGAGCGCGCGGTCGAAGCCGGTAAGCTGGGATCCGGTGGGCAGCTCGCCGTGAAGCAACAGGTATGCCGTCTCCTCGAACGACCCGTGTTCCGCCAGGTCATGGATGGAATAACCACGGTAGCGCAGTTCCCCGGCACGACCGTCGATGGAGCTTACGCCCGAGCGCTCGAAATAGACGCCTTTGAGGCCGCGATGGATTTCCACCGTCTCCTCGGTCCGGCTAGACATAGTCTTTATACTTTTTCAAGTATCTCACCGGCTTCGACAACGCGTCCCGACGGAACGGATCGCCGAGTTCCTGAGTACACATGATTTCCACGACTGTCGTCTCGCCGTCGTTCATTTGTGCGTCAACCGCCGTTTCGAGCGCGGGACCCACATCTTCCAGCCGATCGACGGTGACTCCGCCTGCACCCATCGCGCGAGCGATTCCGGCGAAGTTCGGATTGTCCAGATCGCCGGCGACGAAGCGGCGGCTGTAAAAGTCAACCTGGTTTTTTTTCTCCGCTCCCCACTGACCGTTATTGAATACGACCGCCGTGACCGGAATGTTTTCACGAACGCAGGTCATCGTCTCGCCCATGCTCATTCCCCAGGCGCCTTCGCCGGCGTACGAGATTGCCGGTCGACCGGGTGCGGCGACTTTCGCGCCGATGATGGTCGGAAACGCGTAACCGCAATTCCCGAAACTCATGGCCGCGAAGAAACTGCGCGGCCTTTCGAAGCGCAGGTAGCTGTTGGCGATCGAGTTGACGTTGCCGATATCGGTGGAGACCATGACGTTGGCAGGGATCGTCTTTTCCAGCTCGCGCAGGACCTGGCGCGGGTGCAGACAGCCCTCGCCGGCCCTGTCAATCGCCTCGAGGCTAAATTCGTCTTTCTCGTGAATCCATGCATCGAGTTCCTTTTCCCAGGCATCTTTTTCCCGTTTGATGTCGACGGCGCGCGTGTCTTTGTTGGCGTCACATTCGAGCGCCTTGCCGTCCAATCGCTGCAAAAGCGAACTCGCCGCGGCGGCGGCATCGCCGCATATTCCGACCGAGATTCTCTTCACGAGACCCAACATATTGTGATCTGCATCGACCTGGATGATTTTCGCATCGTCCGGCCAGTACTCTATTTCATACTGCGGTAATGTGCCGAATGGTCCGAGACGCGTGCCGAGTGCCAGAACGACGTCGGCTCTGCTGATCAGTTTCATGCCCGCCTTGGAGCCCTGGTAACCCAGCGGCCCACACCAAAGCGGATGGCTCGCGGGAAACGAGTCGTTGTGCAGGTAACTGTTGACGACCGGTGCACCTAGGCGTTCCGCTAGAGCCCTGCAATCATCGACGCCGTCAGCATTGACGATACCGCCGCCTGCCACGATCACCGGGAAATTCGCCTTGCCGAGCAGCTCTGCCGCCTCGCTGAGCGTTTTCTCTCCGCCCGGACCACGGTCCAGACGCATCGGTTGGGGAATCTCGACATCGATATCGCCATAGAAATAATCGCGCGGCACATTCAGTTGCGCCGGACCCATCTCCGACAGGGCGCGATCGAAACATCGGCCGGTCAGTTCGGCCATTCGATTCGGGTTGTTGACGTGGGCCTGGTACTTGGTGAATTCCTCAAACATCGGCAGTTGGTTCGCTTCCTGGAAGCCGCCCAGCCCTATGCCCATTGTGCCGGCCTCGGGGGTTACGATGACGACCGGCGAATGCGCCCAGTACGCGGCCGCGATCGCCGTGACGCAATTGCTGATGCCGGGACCGTTCTGGCCCGTGACCACACCCTGCCGCTCGCTGACCCGCGAATAGCCGTCGGCCATGTGGGCGGCGCCCTGCTCGTGAACGACGGGAATAAAGCGGATACCGGCCGGCTCGAAAATATCCATCGCATCCATGAACGCGGAACCCATGATGCCGAATATCTCGGTAACGCCATGAGCAGCCATGGTCTCGACAAAGGCTTCGCTGGGAGTCATACGAGGCATGAGTTTTCTCGCTTGTCGTTATGCGTTGTCAGCACAAAATAGCAGTAATTCGGACATAAATTAATTCGGCGTTGCGGGTACACGACGGGGTAAGTCGAATCCTTGCAAACCGCCGGCTTCACTGGTAACTTGCATAAATAGACTAACTCCTTTTTGAGTCCGGTGGCAGTACGACCAGTCGATCACTTGGCCGCCCCATCATCTACCGTTACCCGATCTTGGGCGTGACCGGCCAACGCGCATCGGGCAGTAAGCTGGCGAAGGAGCGGCCCGGTTACAGAACATACATGGAGACTGTGAGCGGCCTTGTGCCGTTGCCGGTTCGCAAGATTCCCGCGGAGTCATTCCAGTCATGAGCGACAAGGCAAAGCCGAATGTCGATCCCGACCTGATACTGAGCAGCCAGGTTGCACAGGCCCTTACGGTTATCGTTGATCGCTGGGCATTCATGATCATCCACGACATCTACCTCGGCGTTCGACAGTTCGAGGAGCTGCGGCGACGCAGCGGCGCCGCCCGGGGCACATTGGCATCGCGCCTCAAAAAGCTAGTCCAGCAGGGAATTCTCTATAGAAATCCCTACCAGGGTGCACCAGTTCGCTATGAGTACCGGCTGACCGACAAAGGGCTGGATCTCTATCCGGTCGTTTTGACGATGTGGCTATGGGAATCGAAATGGGGGCAAGGGCGTAATTTGCCGCCGGACCTTATTCACAAGAGCTGCGGACAGACAATGCATGCTCTGTTTCGGTGCAAAACCTGTCACGCCGACGTTATGCCGCAGGATGTCGTGTTTACGCCGGGCCATGATGCTTCGATCGCCAAGAAAGTCCCTGCACGGTTTCAGCGGCGGTCGAGGGCGAGTAACCAACATGGCGAAGGCGAAGACGCGTTCACGGTCTTTTCCGTCATCGGTGATCGATGGACCTCGCTGCTGATAGCGGCGGCATTCTTCGGACTGCAGCGCTATGACGATATCGTCTCATCGATCGGCATCGCGACAAACATACTGGCCGATCGCCTGAAGTTTCTGGTCAGTGCCGGTGTGCTCGTGCGCAAGCCATACCAGCATCGTCCCTTGCGATACGAGTATCACCTGTCAGACAAGGGCAGGGACCTCTATGCCAATACGATTGCAATGCATGAGTGGGCAGACCGCTGGCTGATTGAAAAGGGTAAGGAACCGCTGCTGCTGAGACATACGCCTTGTGACAGCCGATTTGAGAGCGAACTCGTTTGCAGCGAGTGTGAGAGACCGCTGCAGCCCTCCGATGTGTCCTACGACAGGGAACCGAGGCACAACAGTCTATTTATGAAAGTGAATAGGATCAACAGGGCAGAACAGCGACATGGCTGACCCGATTGATTTCTACTTCGATTTCTCGTCCTCGTACTCGTACGTCGGGCAGCAGCGGCTGCGCGAGCTCGCGAAGCAACACGGCCGCGAGATCCGCTGGAAGCCGGTGGCGCTCGGTGCCATATTCAAGGCACTCGGCTCAGCCCCGCATTCGCCGGAATCGGCAAAAGGGGCCTACGTCTGGCATGACGTGGAGCGCTCGGCCGCCGACGCCGGACTTGCCTATCACTGGCCCACGCCGTTTCCTTTCAACAGCCTGATGGCCGCTCGCATCTTTTACTATATTGCGGAGAAAGACGAAGCCAGGGCGGTGGAGTGGGCCAAGGCCGTTTTCGATGCGAGCTTCGGACAGGGCAGAGACTGTTCAGATCCGTCTGAGCTCGCAGCAATCGCGAATGACCTCGACCTCGATCAGGACGACTTGTTAAGTGCCGCAGACCAGGAACGGGTGAAGAACAAACTGAAAGAGGTAACCGCCGAGGCGATGCAGAAAGGCATGTTCGGTGCCCCGAGTTTCGTCCTCGACGGGGACATGTACTGGGGCGCGGACCGGATCGATCAGATGCGCCGCTATCTCGCGCGGCAGCAGACACTCGTATGAAGAGTCGCGTCTGCTGTTGGAAACTTCGCGGCCGAGCAAATTTGTCGATAGGGTCATCAACGGCCAACCCGTTGGCGCGACCGGCGTGCCAACGGTGCTGGACGGCTTCAAGCAAGTCACCGGAAAGGCCGGTGATGATCAAATCGAAGGTGCGAGGGACACAGCGACATTGAATATCGGCGGAAGTGTGACCAGCAGCGTCAGTTTTGTCATCGGCCGTTAGGCAGTGAAAATTCTTATTATCGGCGGTGGCCTGCAGGGACTCTGCAGTGCTCAGGTGCTTCTGGATCGCGGCCACAGCGTGCACCTGCTCGAAGCACTTGACGGCGTCGGACTGGAGACGAGCTTCGCAAACGGGGGCCTGATTACGCCCTCGAAGTGCGAGCCCTGGAATGGGCCCGGGGCGGTCAAGTATCTGCTCACCACGCTACTGACATCGTCGTCGGCATTCCGCCTGAGACCCAAAGCCATCCCCTCGTTGTTTTTCTGGGGTCTTGATTTCCTCAAACATTCAACGGCGTCGCGTCACATGGCGGCGCTCAAGGCCAATTTCGACCTTGCCACGTATTCGAAGCACAAGACCACGGAGCTGCGTCAGCGTCTTGGCCTAGAATTCGAGCATGCGGCGTCCGGGACGCTGAACGTGTACCGGGAAGGGGAACCGATCGACGCGCTGAGGCGCCAGGCCGAGTTTTTGGCGCAATACGGACTGCGTTATGAGGAACTGGATTCCGAGGGCGTAATTTCGACGGAGCCGGCTCTGAGGTTCGCGAAAGACCGGGTAAAGGGCGCATTCTATTACCCCGACGACGATTCCGGAGATGCATATCTTTTTTGCACGGAATTCAAGCGTGAGATCGAGGCAGGCGGCGCGGTGGTACAGACGGGACTCAGGGTGACCCGCCTGATAGTCAAACGCCGGACGGTGACCGGCGTCGAAACGGAGCTTGGGCAGATCGGTGCAGAGGCGGTCCTGGTTGCGGCCGGGCATCGGAGTCCGGCGCTCGTTCGGCGCGCG
>JBHIDG010000240.1:0-5240 GCA_046760025.1 Woeseia sp.
CAGAAATCAGGGGTCTGAGGGTGTCGTCGCATCTGCTGATTCGGCGTGACGGCACTTTGATTCAATTCGTGCCTTTCAGTCGTCGAGCCTGGCACGCAGGCGAGTCCTCTTATCGTGAACGGGAACAATGCAACGATTTTTCCATCGGGATCGAGCTTGAGGGTGATGACGAGACACCGTATGCGGACATCCAATACGATACGCTGATCGGAGTCATCCGCGCGTTGCAGCAAACATACACTTCCTTATGTGCTCGAAGTATCGCGGGACACTGTGATGTTGCGCCGGACCGAAAGTCAGACCCTGGTCCTGCTTTCGACTGGCTGCGACTGTATGATGGGCTCAGCAATCACTCCGGGAAAAAATGAAACTCATAGCCCTGCTGATCGGACTTGTCGTGGAGCGACTTGCAACGCAATTGTTTCATCTGCGTGAACTCCGCTGGCTCGATCACATGATTGATCTGGGGTTTCGTCAGGTCGATCGCTTTGCGCACTGGCCGGCCCTCATACCGGTAATATTTCTCGCAGTGATTCTGGTCCTGCCCATATTTCTCGTCATATTCGGTCTGGGTGATGCCTTGTTCGGATTTCCCTATCTGATTCTCGCGATTGTTGTTCTTTTCTTCTCGCTGGGTCCCAAAGACATCGGTGAAGACGTCGACGAATATTGCAGGGCGCTCGAGGGCGAGGATGAAGACGCAATTCACAGGACCGCGAGGGCATTGGCTGAAATAGAACTACCGTCGGATCCAATGGAGTGCATACAGAAAGTCGAAGAAGCCGTGTGTGTACAGGCCAACAATCGCTTCTTCGCCGTTATCTTCTGGTTCGTGGTGCTGGGACCCTTCGGCGCCTGGTCGTACCGGGTAACCGACCTGATTCGGCGCCGCGCCGTGTTCAATGCCTCGCGCGATGAGGCCGGTGAGCCGGGTACTGCGGATATGGCTCTCGAGGCTGCCGGCCAGCTTCATGGCTGGCTCGCCTGGATTCCCGCACGCCTGACAGCAATCGGCTATGCCATGGCCGGGAGCTTTGAAGGAGCTCTTTCTGCCTGGCGTGCACCCGAAGGCTCCGCGGCGATGACCCAGCGCGAATACAGTGAGGATTTGCTGGCCAGGGTCGGTGTCGGTGCGCTCGCGCTTCAGCCGCGGGAGGATGAGAGCGTCTCCGAACGGGGGGTTCGCGGCGCAACCGCCGCCAATAGGCTGGTTTTTCGTCTTTTGTTTATCTGGGCAGCAGTCATCGCGGCAATGACCCTGTATGGCTGGTCCGTGTGAGGGGCGGACACTCCGCATTCCTCCCAGTCATTCTCTTTGCTCTTCTCGCCTGCGATCAGTCAGCGGACGGCGGCCGTGCGGTGGACGACGCGGCAATGCCGAATCGCCTGCGCATCGTCACTTTGGCGCCCCATCTTGCCGAGCTGGTATTTGCCGCCGGTGCCGGCGATTACCTCGTCGGCGTCAGCGCGTACAGCGATTTTCCGGCCGGAGTTGCCGTCTTACCGGTTATCGGAGACGCGTTCGTGGTCGATCAGGAAAGGCTTGCATTGCTCGGGCCGGACTTGCTGCTCGCCTGGCAAAGCGGGACGCCGAAACACGTAGTCGACGAGCTATCCGAACGCGGATATCGGGTAGAAGTCATCCGGACCCGCAATCTCGAGGACATTGCACTGGGCATAGAGAGAATCGGGCAATTGGCAGGCGATGCGGGGCTTGCAGCGGAGGCGGCGGCCGAATTCCGACAGGGGCTTCGGCGACTTGCCGCTGCGTATTCTGCGGCAGAACCCATTCGTGTCTTTTACCAGATCCAGAAGCGTCCTCTCTACACGATCAGCGGTAGTCACTATGTCAGTGAACTCATCGAGCTTTGTGGTGGTCAAAACATTTTTTCAGACCTGAACAATCTGGCGCCTCTGGTGGCCGTAGAAGCCGTCATGGAAAGGAACCCGGAAATCATGCTCGTAAGTTCCGACAGTGCGGCCGACGCACTGAGCGAATGGGATCGTTGGCCGGATCTGGCCGCAAACCGTTATGGTAACCGCTTCGTCATGCAGGCAGACGAAATCGGTCGCCCGACGCCACGGTTGTTACTGGCCGGTGAGGCATTGTGCGCAATATTGCAGCAGGGCCGGGCGAACCGGGCCAGGTCGCTGCGTGATGAATGACCGATTCGATACGATCGTCGTCAGGGATGCCGGGAAGAATGACTGGCAGAGTGTCCGGCAGCTACTGGTCGAGGCCGGGTTGCCGGTCGCCGACTTGGGTCCGGACAGGCTGGAACACTTCCTGATTGCTGAAACATCCGGTAAGGGCCACAACGAAGCGCTTGGCACAATCGGCCTGCAGCGGTTCGGCAAGGCAGGACTTTTGCGTTCCCTCGTCGTCAGCAAAAGCGATCGAAAGGCGGGGTTAGGCGGACGACTGGTGTCGGCACTCGAGGCCAGCGCCTGTTGTGCCGGTGTCAAGGACCTGTGGCTTCAGACAATCGATGCGGAGCGTTACTTCGAGAGTCTCGGCTACAAGTTGATGAGCAGGGACAGTGCTCCGGAGAGCATTCGGCAGACCGAAGAATTCGCCGGCCTGTGTCCGGATGGCGCGTTCCTGATGAAAAAGACCCTGACATAATTGGGGACGGACCGTGAAGGGTCCGGCCCCGGTTATCTCAGCGGCAGATCACTGTCATTTGCGCTCGCGGTCCCACAGGACTTCCCGGCCCGATTCGGCGCGCGCAAGAAGCCGGGCAATCACGAATAGCAGATCGGAAAGGCGGTTGAGGTATTGCAGCGCCTCGTCTCGTACCGTGGCCACCCTTCTCAAGGACGCGACGCGTCGCTCCGCTCGTCGGACCGTTGCCCTTGCAACATGGCAGGCCGCGGCGGCACGTCCCCCGCCGGGCAGGACGAACTCCCTGAGCGAAGGCAAATCGGCGTTGAAATGGTCGAGGTTTTCTTCGAGTCGCTCAATGCAAGGCTTGTCGATTGCGCTGTGGCCCGGAATGCACAACTCGCCACCGAGTTCGAAGAGGTCATGCTGTATCTCTGTCAGGCAATCACGAACCGGTTCGGCTAATGTCTCCTCGGCCAGAACCGCCCCGATCGCGCTATTGGCTTCATCGACCGTGCCGTAGGCCTCGACCCGTTCATTGTCCTTTTCCGTGCGGCTGCCGTCACCCAGTCCGGTCGTGCCATCGTCACCTGTCCGCGTATAAATTTTGCTGAGCCGCTTACCCATTTATCATTCCCAGCTGTATTTCAGCTCCAGATATCCGCTTCGTTCCTGCATTTTGAAGCCTGCTGCGGTTTCGTAGATCTCGTCCCACAGGTTTTCGATGCGTGCATTCAGCTGCCAGCGATCGTTTAAGAAAAATCTTCCCGTCAGGTTCGTCAGGACGTAACTGTCGAGCTTGGTTTGACCGAAATCTTCGCGATCCCCGCTCGCCAGTAATGTCAGGCCGATTCGGTGCATGCCGAGATCTCGCGTCACCGTCAAGCTCAGGCTATCTTGCGCGCGACGTAGTAATCGTACTCCATCTGTTGCATTGTCAGCTCTTTGATGCACCAGGTTTGCCAGCAAGCCGAATCTGTCGCCGTGAAATTCATAGCCCAGCTGCGCGCCGCGGATTTCGGCACGACGAATATTTTCCAGTTGAAATGTCGCCAAATCGAATTCGATGAGGTCCTCGATATCGTTTCGATAGAGCTCGAGGCTCAGGCGCTGCCGAACATCCGGCCGAAAGCGCAGGCCCAGCTGGATCTCGTCGGCATCCTCCGGCGCGAGACCGGGACTGCCCCCGAATCCGTACCTGTCGGTCGCATCAGGAGCGCGAAACGCATGTCCAATGCCGGCATTGATCGTCCACCTGTCGCCGAGATCGTATGCGTACTCGGCGTTCCAGGTTGTCTTGTTGCCCATGGTTTCGTGGTCGGTCAGGCGAACGGCGATAAATGCCTGGCCCCGCCCGGCAGACCAATGGTCCTCGACGAAAACGGCCCTCACCGAGGTCTGTTCGTCGAAGCCGCTTCCAAATGACGCGGTTTCTGCAGTTTCATCGACGAAATAAATTCCACCCGCCCATGCGTGGTTGCCGGTCCGAAGACTCAATTGCCAGTCCAGGCTCATCCGACGGGATTCCACAAAATCTTCTGACTGGTTCTGAGTGACATCATCGATCATGTGGCCCAAAAGAAGCTTGCTTCGGGCGCTGACCCCGACGGGAGTACCGATCTCGATTGCCGTGCTTGCGTTCCTGAAATCCTGGTCCCGTGGCGAAAGAAAAAAGTCGAGATACTCGACCGTGCCTGATGCCTGCCAGTGACGAATTAGAACCTCGCTTTTTCCGACACACCTTTGCAAATAGACGTTGGCGCTCAGGTTCTCGTAGCCGCGATCGATATCGCTGCCGGTCCGCGCCGGAAACCCGCCTGTCTCCTGCCAGTTGACCGACAATCCGAATTCTCCGTTATTGCTGCGGCTGCCGCCGGAGAGGAAACCGGATCTGGCATTGAAGCTGCCTCCACCGATACTGCCTTCGGCGTAGCTGGCGCTTGAACGCCGCGTAATGATATTGATCACTCCGCCGATTGCATCGGTTCCGAACAGTGCCGAGCGAGCCCCCTTTACGATTTCTATGCGATCGACGAGTTCCGGCGCAATGTTCTGGATCGCGGCCCCGCCGATCGTGCCCGGGTTGATGCGGACACCGTCGATAAGTACCAGAGTGTGATTGCTCTCGGTGCCACGCAGGAAAATCGACGCCGCCTGCCCGGGACCGCCGTTTCGGCCGAGGTCGATTCCGGCTTCGAATCGCAGGAGTTCCGCCAGGTCCGTCGCGAGTGACTGTTCGATCTGATCGCGTGTGATAACGGTGACCGGAACGATTGCATCCTTGACGGCGATCTCGGTCCGTGTCGCCGTGACAATGATTGTGTCTTCGGGAGAGGGTTCCTGCGCGACGGCTACTGCCGAAAAACCGAGGACCAGTGGGAACGCTAGCGAACGCTGTTTCATGTCTACCCCGATGCACACCACCCGTGTGCGACAAAGTGCTCAAGAATGCGAGTGGATTGCTTCGACAGGGGACGGTCACCAAGGTGCACGTCCGAACAGTCGCCGGCCGCGCCATTCGCGTGTACACCAGGCCGGTCTCCGGGCTGACGAGTGGAAGCACTTCCGGCCCGTAGCGCCTTCCCACGAATCAATCGATCAAAGCAAATCGATTCGCAGTGGCTCCGATCGCGAG
>JBHIDG010000241.1:0-5231 GCA_046760025.1 Woeseia sp.
CGGAACTCACTTCGAATTTGCCCGGTTCCTCGACGGCGACGTGCGTCGCAATGCCATCGTCGACGATGATTGCGAACCGCCGGCCGCATGTGCCCATGCCGAAGTCGGAAGCGTCCATCTCGAGTCCCAGCGCTTTCGTGTAATCGCCGTTGCCGTCGGCCAGCATCAAAACCTTATCACCGACACCGCGGTCTTTTCCCCAGGCACCCATGACGAATGCATCGTTGACGGCCATGCACGCAATCGTGTCGACGCCCTTGGCAAGGATTTCATCGGTATGATCGATGAAACCCGGCAGATGACGATTCGAGCAGGTCGGCGTGAACGCGCCGGGCACGGAAAACAAGACGACCTTCTTGCCGGCAAACAGATCAGCCGTCGAGACGGACGTCGGCCCGCTCTTGGACAGCACGTCGAACTCGCCGGACGGCATCTTGTCTCCTGACTGCACGGTCAATGTTACTCCTTGTTTTTAATAGGTTTAATACTTAAGCCTCGTTATCTGCCACATGCACGATCAGGCCGTCGAGACCGTCGTTCAGTTCGATCTGACAGGTCAGCCGACTATTCCCCTTTCTTTCGTAGGCGGCGTCGAGCATGCTGTCTTCCATGTTATCCATATCGGGCAGGCTGTCCAGCCAAATCTCGTCGATGTAACTGTGGCAGGTTGCGCAGGCGCAGGCACCACCGCATTCGGCAACGATGCCTTCGATGTTATTGTTGATCGCGCCTTCCATCACTGTATAGCCGTTCTCAACTTCGACTTCGAAGCGCTCGCCGTGCGGCGTTATATAGATGACCTTTGGCATGTTGCACAGGGAGCTCCGGAAAATGGGCGCCATTGTAGAGACGTCGACCGAGTATGGTCAACGTCTCTGCAGCTCGTGGTGTGATTGCCGGCCGGTTTGCCGGTGATCAGGTTCTGCCACTGGCCTCGCGACGCTTCGCAAGTTCCCGAAGCTGCTTGCGAGCCGCCGCTTCAGCGAGCGCGATTTGCTCGTTGCGCTCGATATCGGCATTGATCACCTTGATCCACTGATTGGCGATCCTGGCAGACCGCCGCGTCTTGCGCGCATCTCGAAACGCGTTGATCGCGGCACGGTACTTTTTCTGGTTATAGAGGCACATGCCCAAAGTAATTTGAGCATTGTGGGGGCTCTTGATACCACCTTTTCTCAAACCGGCCCGAACCGCGGAAACGCACTCACCATATCGGCCGAGATTCAGATAAGCGTTGCCGAGCCTGAGATCCAGTTCGCCCTCGTTGCTGAGCCTCGCTGCCTCCTTCAAAGCGGGCACCGACTTCTCGTCTTCCTGCGCGAGTTGCCAGGCCTGCGACAGCAGCCTGTAATTCTTGGCATTGCGCGACACCCTGCCCTTCTCCATTTCTGAGTCCAGCAGTTTTGCGGCCTTGTACGGAACCTCTTGCTGCAGATAGAGTTGTGCCAAGGTCACCAACTCAGACTCTCTTTCCAGCAGTCCCTGAGTATGCGCGGCATCGTAGGACGCGACCAGATTATTCTCCTCTCCCAGTTCCGTATAGGCGCCGGCAAGCGAGAACCAGTAGCGTTTCTTGGGCCAGCTGACGAGCAGGATCTTCTGGATATCGCGGACCTTGCGATAGTCCTCCTGCTGGAAATAGGCGAAATTCAGCAGGATCCACCAGTTTTCCTTGACGGGTTTCTCGCGCTTCCTCGCGACCTCCATGGCCGTCTCGATCGGCTTGATCATGTCCCGATAGCGGTTTACCTGGTACAGGTTCTGGGCATACAGGATATATGGCTCCGGCGCGGGATTGGTCTCCAGCACAAACCATTGATCGAGCAGGTCAATCGCCTGCCGGTACCGCTCCTCCATCGTGTTGAGCTGCGCCAGCGTATAGACCGTTTGCTTTCTGATCTGCTCTTCCAGGCTCGGGATGCGAAGCATTTCCTCATATGTCTGGATCGCGGCCAGGGTATTGCCCATGTTGTAATGGACAAAGCCGATGTAGTTGAGAACGTTCGACTTCTCATACTCGGTCAGCTTGTCGCTCTTGTTGAGGTTATTCAGGACTCGCAGCGCGCCATTGTAGTCCTCTGCGTCGACCTTCTCCTGCGCCTGCTGGATCTTGTCATACACTGCCTTGCTGACCGCCTGCGCCTGCTTGGTCTTCTGCTGGTCCCGTTGCGACCTTTCATCGTCCTGTGAATACGCGGCGCCGGCCGCGAACACGATGGCGAGAAACAACAGGCCAAGCTTGTTTGAAACTCCGGATTTGCTTTTCATCTCGACTATTTCCCTGCTGGGTCCCGCACTCTGAAACCGACAGGCTACTCCCGCCTACTCCTCGATCTTGAACGTGATCCTCGTCTTGACGCCTGGTACTTCGACCGGTTGGCCATCGACGACGCGTGGCTTGTACTTGAACTTCAGCACCGCTCGCAGCGCCGCCCGCTCAAACAGGCTGCTGGTCGAGAATAGGACGATAGGGTCTTTCACGGTCCCGGTCATGGTCACCGTAAATGACATATCGACATAGCCTTCGATGCCCCGGGAAAGGGCCCGGGCCGGATAAACGGGTGCGACCCGAACGATGGGCAGGTAGTCTCCTTCGGCAATGTTCATTGCACCGGGTCCACCTATATCCATGTTAGCGGCCACCGGTGGCGGTGGGACATTGATCGTAGGAGCATTCGGATCAATATTGTCCATGTCCTGCGGCGGCACCTCGGGTGGAACCTCGGGCGGTTTCGGCGGCTTCTCCGGCGCCAAGTCTTCGGTATTCAGATTCTCGTTACGCTTGACGCGAACGAATTCGAGCAAGTGCCGGTCACGCGGCTTGCTCAGCGCGCTCTCGCTGAATTCAATCAGCAAATGCATTACGAACAACAGGCTCAGGGTGACCAGGACCCCGGTGACGATGGAGAACACGTATCTGCCTAACATGGTTGAGGTCTCCTGTGCGAAGTGTCTAGCGCGGCATTGGACCTGACACTGCCTAAACCGGCCAATTTCTAGTCGGGATTCGCCGCGATGGAAACGTTATACACCCCTGCCTGCCTGGATGCATCCATCACGACGACCAGCATTTCGTTGGTCGATTTCTTGTCCGCCTGAATAACCACGGAGCCCTTCGGGTTCTCGGCGTGCAGGCGCTCGATATTGGCACGGACGGCGCGCGGATCGATCAATCTCCTGTCGATCCAGATCTCATCGTTCGCACTGATCGCGACGAGGATATTGGCGTCTTCGACTCGCTGTGACGTCGGCGCATCGGGCCGGTTAACGTCGATGCCGGCTTCCTTGATGAATGATGCGGTTACGATGAAGAAGATAAGCATAATGAAAACAACGTCCAGCATCGGAGTCAGGTTGATTTCACTTTCCTCTTCTTCGGCGTCAAATCCTGCATTTGCTCTACGCATTTAAATACACCTTCTAGTGGTCCATAGTCAGCGAGTCCTGTAAGAACTCGACCTCACGCGCCGCACGGCGGCTAAGCATCGTGACGAGAAGAACTCCCGAGAGCGCTCCCACCATGCCGGCCATGGTCGGCACGGTGGCCTGTGAGACACCCGCCGCCATTGCGCGGACATTACCGGACCCCGACACCGCCATGACCTCGAATACCTTGATCATGCCGGTTACCGTCCCTAACAGACCCAGCAACGGGCACAGGGCCACGAGCGTCTGGATCATTGGAATGCCGTTATTTGTCGCGATGGAGAATTGGGAGATCATCCGCTCACGGATCTGATGCGCATACCAAGACTTACGCTCGCCGCGCGCCTCCCAGAGATCGTGAATTTCGTCCGACATGGATCTCAAGCCCGAACGAAAATACAGCAGCCGCTCGCTGATCAACACCCACATGATGAAGATTACGATGGCGATAACCCGCAGAATCGGGCCACCCAGCTCCATGAAGTCCCGGATGGCCACAAAGGCGTCACTCAACCAAATCATTTCGACTCCCCGGCGGCGCGTCAGTGATGCTGCTCGGAATGCTGGGCGACCATCCCGGCGCTCTGCGAGTGGAGGATGTTGATGATCTTGCGGCTCTGTCCGCTGACGAGCGTGTGGATCAGCACCATGGGAATCGCTACGACGAGTCCCAACACCGTCGTCATCAGCGCCTGGGAGATGCCGCCGGCCATCATCTTCGGATCGCCGGCGCCATACAGCGTGATGACCTGGAAGGTCTTGATCATGCCGGTCACCGTACCCAGGAGGCCCATCAGCGGAGCTACGACGGCAATCACCTTGATGAACAGCAGTCCCTTGGTCAACGCCGGCAATTCCTTCAGCGCCGCCTCGCTCAGCTTGAGCTCGATGGTTTCCGTGTCGGCATTCTGGTTCGCTTCGTAAGCCGCCAGGACCCGACCCAGTGGATTATCGGTGCTGGCTGAGTCCCGCTTGAGTTGGGCCGCCACTCTACGGCCATCGGTCGACAGCGCAACCCAGCGCCAGACTGCGATCAACAGGCCGATGATGCCGAGCCCGATTATGCAGTAGCCGACGATGCCGCCCTGGTTGACCCGCTCGCCGATAGTCGGTGATTCGACCAGCAATGCCAGGATGCCGCCGCGGGTCACGTCGAGCCCGAATGTGACAGGCCCCGAGGTCGCTTCCAGCATATCCTCGGTCGAACCCGTGTATCGTGCCTGTTCCGGCTGCCGCTGAAGTTCGCTGACGTTGCCGGTCGTTTCATCGTACCGCAGGTAGCCGTCTTCGAATACGATGTTGAACACCCCGACGCGAACGACTTCCGTGTTAATGATCTCGCCGTCGGCGGTCGTGATCTCCTGGTTGAACTTGACCACCTTGCCCGACTCGGTCACTTCGCGTTGCAGTTCGTACCACAGTCTCTCGATGTCCTCGATCGAGGCAAGCTCACTCGCGGCTGCCATCTTGCTTCCCAGTGCGACTAGAAACTTCGAACGACCGGGATACTGTATGTCCGTCAGCGAACCCTTGAAGCGCGCCTGAGTGTCGCCCGAGACGGTCTGAAGAACGCCAAACAACTCTTTCAGGGCGCCGAGGCGTTCATCGAGTGCCTGACGTGCCGCAACGATCTTGGTCTGATTATCCTCGAACAACTGCTCGAGCCGCTGGCTGTTGCGTTCCTGTCTTGCACGCTCTGCCCGCGCCGTATTGAGCAGCTGTTGCTGCTCGTTTCTGCGCTTTGCGAAATCGGCTTCACGCTGCCGGGCTTCCCGGGAATCCCGCGCCTGGCCACGCTCGATCTG
>JBHIDG010000242.1:0-5187 GCA_046760025.1 Woeseia sp.
CTTTTCACTTTCTCGGCACGCAAGACCAGGGACGTCAAGGCGCCGGCAAGGCACAAGGCCTTGCCCGACTGGCTGGTCACCGGTAAGGAAGCGGTGCCGCTGTCGCGCTCGTTCAGGTCCCAGGCGACCACCACGCACATCTACGGCTACGTGATGTCTCTGATCGACGGCAGGCGATCCATTCAGGACATGGCGAAGATCATGGAACAACAGAAACTGATGACCAGGCAGGAAGCCGAACCGGCAATCCGGTCGTTCCTCACCCGGATGTACGACGATAGCCAGCGGCAGTCGCGCTACTGATTACTGGATTTTCTTGTCGAACCGCCGGTTCAGGATCGGCACCAGCCACGGAAAGAACCGGCTTATGTGGTGTATCTGCCTGGCCTTTCTGTCCGGAAAGATGTGTCGCCTGTTGTTGCGGACACCTTTAATAATGGCCGCGACCACGTCGGCCGGATCGGTGGCCATGTCATCCGGGATGATTCGGCGCTTGTCGTATCCGAACTGTTCGGAATCGAGTATCGGCGTGCGGCTGAAAAACGGATACACCGTCGACACCCGCACGCCGAACTCTTCCAGGTCGCCGGACAGCGCATCGCCGAACCCCCGCAGGCCGAATTTCGCGGTGCAATATGAAGACAGCCCCTTCGATCCGATCCACCCCGCCACGGACGAGACGTTCACGATATGGCCGCTGCGCCGCTCGATCAGTCGCGGCAGGAACAGGTAACAGAGCCGCATGGGCGCCAGCAGATCGACCTGCATGAGCTGCTCCCATCGGTCACGGGGCACGTGGTCGAAGCGACCGCCCAGCGCCACCCCTGCGTTGTTGACGATTACGTCCGGTGTCGCACCATTTCTTACGACTTCATCGAATAGCATCTGGCAACCGCGCTCATCGGACAGGTCCGCCGGAATTGCGGACGCAATATGTCCCGATCCGCAATCGAGTTCGGCGTGCAGGGCATCCAGCCGGGATCGGTCGACATCGGTAACGATCAGCCGGCTGCCCGCGGCAATGAACTGGCGGGTCATCTGCCTGCCGAAGCCGCCATCGGCGCCGGTGATCAGCACCAGCGCCCCGTTGAGATCGGTCATGAGTCGTCCAGATGATTAGTCGGCAGAATGTAGTTCAATGGCGATAGACTGTGCAAATGACGGTGCAGCGCGACCACAACAAGAAACAAAAAATGACCCCGGTAAGTATCGAGCGGCGGGGTATCGTTTCAGTCATCACCATCGACCATCCGCCGGTGAATGCGCTGTCGCAAAGCGTACGCGAAGGCCTGATGAACTGTCTGGAGCAAGCCGGCGCCGATCCGGACACGAAGTCCGTGATCATCCTGTGCGCCGGACGCACCTTCATCGCCGGCGCCGACATCCGCGAGTTCGACAAGCCGCCCGAGGCGCCGCACCTGCCCGATGTCGTTGAGGCAATCGAAGCGAGCGAAAAACCGGTGCTTGCGGCCATCCACGGCACGGCGCTCGGCGGCGGGCTCGAGCTGGCGCTCGGATGTCACTACCGGATAGCGGCGCCCGAGGCATCGGTCGGCTTTCCGGAGGTGAATCTCGGCCTGCTGCCCGGCGCCTCCGGCACGCAGCGCCTGCCCCGCCTCGCCGGTTGCGAGCAGGCGCTGGACATGATGCTCACGGGAAAACCCGTGCCGGCGAATGCGGCACTGGCAATCGGCGTCATAGACAGAATCGCGGAAGGCGACGAGCTGCGCGTCGCCGCCGTCTCGTATGCCGGGGAACTCGCCGACAGCCGCCCCCGACGTATCCGTGACATGGACGTCGAGCCGCCCGACCCCGCCCTGTTCGACAACACCCGCAAGAAAATCGCCACCAGGACGCGGGGACTCCTGTCGCCGGAGATGATCATTCGTTGCGTAGAATTGTCGACCCGCGTCCCGTTCGATGAAGGCTGCAAGGCGGAGCGCGAGTTTTTCACCCAATGCAAGTCATCGCCGCAGTCGGCCGGGCTGCGGCATGCCTTTTTCGCCGAGCGGGCCGTGGCCAGGGTACCCGGCATAGACAAGGATACCGACCGGCGCGGCATCGACTCCGTCGCCGTCATCGGCGCCGGAACAATGGGCGCGGGCATCGCATACGCCTGTCTCAATGCGGGCAGCAAGGTCGTTTTGCTCGACAATGACGACAAAGGGCTAGAACGAGGCGAAACGACGATTCGCACGCTTTACGAAGGCGGCGTCGAGCGCGGCAAGCTCGGAAAAGAAGAGATGGACCAAGGCCTCGGCCGGCTGACGACGACCCGGAGTTACGGGGATCTGGCCGACGTCGATCTGGTCATCGAGGCCGTGTTCGAAAACATGGCGATCAAAAAGCAAGTCTTCGGCAAGCTCGACGCCGCATGCAGGGAGGGCGCCATCCTCGCGACCAACACCTCGACGCTGGACATCGACGAGATCGCCTCGGCAACCAGGCGCCCACAGGATGTCATCGGCCTGCACTTCTTCAGCCCGGCGCACATCATGCGCCTGCTCGAGATCGTGCGCGGCGAGGCGACCTCGAACGAGGTCATCGCCAGCTCACTCGCACTGGCAAAGCGTCTCGGCAAGACCGGCGTCGTGGTCGGCAACTGCTTCGGCTTCGTCGGTAACCGGATGCTCTACAACTATGGCCGGGAGAACCAGCGTCTGCTGCTCGAGGGCGCGCCTCCCGAGTACATTGACCGCGTGCTCTACGACTGGGGCATGGCGATGGGACCGAACGCGGTCGGCGACCTCGCCGGACTCGACGTCGGCTACAAGGCCCGTCAGGAACGGGACGATCTCCCCGACGACCCGACCTTCTACCGGGTCGCCGATATGCTCGCCGAGCAGGGCCGCTACGGTCAGAAAACCGGCAAGGGCATGTACCTGTACGAGCAGGGATCACGAACCCCGGTACCAGACCCCGAAGTGCAGGAGATGATCAACGCGGAAGCCGAAAGGCTCGGAATTGAGCAACGGAATATCGGCGAGCAGGAGATCATCGAGCGCTGCATCTACGGGCTGATCGCCGAAGGCGCACGAATCCTAGAAGACGGCATCGCTGCCCGTGCCAGCGATATCGACGTGATCTGGATTAACGGCTACGGTTTCCCCCGTCACCGCGGCGGGCCGATGCACTACGCAGAAACGATCGGCGCCGAAGCAATCCGCAATGCGATCTCCGAATTCCGGAAGCGGCCCGGGCTGGAATACTGGAGCATCCCTGAATCACTGTTAAGAGAATAGATGCAATAGTCCGATGTCGTAAGCACGCGGCGCCTGAGGGAAAAGAAAGCGGAAGCTGAGATCTAACCTTGCACTGCACTTGCTACCGGAAGTCGGCTCTCGGCCACTCTCTCATTGGCGTATACATCATTGAGTGACTGCTTGCAGCAGGAGCCGACGTTCACAATTCAGCTAGGCAACAACCTCCCACCGAACGGCCGAGAGAAACGTTAGACTTCTACTCGCCGGCCGAGAAGTTTAATGAATGTGTTGCGTCGACCGGTTGAATCCGCAACCCAAAGCGGCCATAGCGACGGATTAGAACCGGGCAGATATTTAGGTCCGCTTTGCACCCGAAATCGGTCGTTGGGCTGTGATTTTGATAATGATCAACTACCGATTCACATGAGCAGGCGATATACATGGATACAAAGGCTACTGTTTGCGTTATTGGTGCCGGGATAGCGGGATTAGTTACCGCAAAGACTCTCGCACAAGATGGTTTTGATGTTCTGATCATCGAGAAAGACTCAAACTTGGGTGGGACTTGGGCGCCGTCGCGGACCTACCCCGGTTTGCGTGCGAATAATTCGAAGCGTACCTATGCGTTCTCTGATTTCCCGTACCCGGACAGTACCGAACTGTTTCCCTATGCCGAAGACATTCGTAGTTACCTGGAATCCTATGCCGATCATTTTGATATTCGGTCATCTATTCGGTTCAACCAGGAAGTGTGTGATATTTCGCGGGCTGGGGGTGATGGCGAACGATGGGAGGTTACCTATCGCTCAACAGACGATTCCAATGAGGAGATATCAAGCGAGTTTGACTTTGTAGCAGTTTGTAACGGGGTATTTCACAAACCGAACATTCCTGTTGTGGAAGGGGTGGAAGAATTTGATGGGCGAGTCCTTCATTCCAGTGATGTCAGCGAAACGACGTATAGGCAGGGCGAAAAAATAGTAATTGTCGGCGGGGGAAAGTCCGCTTTCGACTGTGCTGCGTGGGCTGCGAGGCGGGGACATTCACCAACTCTGGTATTTCGGCGCGCACAGTGGATGGCACCGAGATTCTTGCCTGGAGGCCGGGTCCCCGGCGATTCACTGGTTACGTCCCGATTCCTGGGCCTGTTTCTACGTTACTACCATTCCAGTCGAATCAATGTCTTTTGGCATCGTGCTGGCAATCCGCTGATTCGCCTCTGGTGGGGACTGATATCCTTTGCTTGGCCGAAGGACCTGAAGATGCCACGTAATATGGTGCCAAATGAACGGCTTCCGGTTGGCATAGAAAAGACCGGTGTAGGTGGTGAGATTTATGCTGCCGTCAATGACGGATCCGCAGATGCAATTTGTGGCTCGATAAAGCGATTTACGCCGGACGGTGTAGAACTGGAGCAAGGCGAAAAACTATCAGCAGATATTGTGATTTTTGCTACCGGGTGGCAACAGAGCCTGTCATTTCTGGGGAAACAACTGCGCGATCAAGTTGCCCCCGCCGGCTACGCAAGACTTTATCGGCATATTCTGCCGCCGTCTGTGTCGACTATCGGATTTATTGGATATGCCTCGTCATTTGCTTGCCAGCTGACAGCGGAGATCGGCGCTCACTGGCTTTCGGAGCAATTTCTCGGGAACATGGTCTTGCCATCCGTTGATGAGATGGAGGAGGAAATTGATCTGGCCCATTCATGGGCTGACTTGACCCTGCCTAACCGTGGCACCGAGGACTTCGTTGGACCATATATTTCTCATTACGTAGATGACCTGGTGGTCGATATGGGCCTCGAAACAAGAAGGACGGATAATTTCGTGAAGGAGTATATGACAGCGTTTCGGGCTTCCAGGTTTGCAGGCCTCGCCGATGAGAGGCGCCGTTCGCAGCGCACGGTGACATCATAATTCGAACGTTCGCTTCTCTAATCGGGCATTGAAGTCAAGCTCCCAGGGTTTGTAGTATTGTTTTG
>JBHIDG010000243.1:0-5128 GCA_046760025.1 Woeseia sp.
GGTGAGCGTTGTCGGATCGCGGAGCCCGAAGAAGACCGCCGAACCGATCACGGCCGCCAGGCAGAGGATTGTAGACGGTTTCGATCGGGATTTCGGCGGCATCGGCACCGCCCCCAAGGTTCCGCACCCCGAAAACCTGGATCGCCTGTTGCGGCACTGGCGCGCGGGCGCCGGCGGCCCCGAGCCGGACGTCGATGCGTTACACATGGTGTCGCTGACGCTCACCCGCATGGCCGAGGGCGGCATCTACGATCAGCTCGGCGGCGGCTTTTGCCGCTATTCGGTCGACCGTTACTGGCAGATACCACATTTCGAGAAGATGCTGTATGACAACGGACCGTTGCTGGCGCTTTATGCACAGGCATTCCTTGCGACCGGCGACAAGCTGTTCGGGCGCATTGCCAATGAAACGGCCGACTGGATGCTTTCGGACATGCAATCACCCGAAGGCGGGTTTTATTCGACACGCGACGCCGACTCCGAGGGCGAGGAAGGGCGTTACTACGTCTGGACGCCTGAAGAAGCCCGGAATCTCCTCGATAGCGAGACCGGTAATCTACTGGCAACCCGTTTCGGCCTGGACGCAGACGCCAATTTCGACGGCAAGTGGCACCTGACGGTGCGCCATCGCATCGAGACCATTGCGGAGGCAGCGGGGCTGAAACAAAGCGACGTCGAAGAAAAAATCGACGATGCGAGAAGAATTCTGCTCGACGCGCGCAGTCAGCGTGTCGCCCCCGGCAGAGATGAGAAGCAACTGACATCGTGGAATGCACTCGCGATCCGCGGGCTCGCCATCGCCGGCAACGTGCTTGACCGGCCCGACCTGATCGACGCTGCCGCAAGGGCGGCGGATTTCATCGAACGGGAGCTTGTCCGTGACGGCCGCCTGCTGGCCAGTTATAAAAACGGCGAGTCGCGGTTCTCGGCATATCTCGACGATCATTCTTTCGCACTCGATGCCCTGCTGTGCCTCTTGCAGGCTCGATGGAACGGCCGCCACCTCGACCTGGCGATTCGACTCGCCGATTTGATGCTGGATCACTTTCAGGATCGGGAGAGAGGGGGCTTTTACTTCACGGCAGACGACCATGAATCGTTGATGCACCGGCCCAAACCGCTGGCGGACGAAGCGATGCCCTCGGGCAACGGCATCGCTGCTTATTCCCTGCAACGGCTCGGCTATCTGCTGGCAGAATCGCGGTACCTCGAAGCCGCCGAGGGCACGCTCAGAAATGCCTGGCAGGCTATGAGCGAGTATCCGCATGGCCACGTCAGCCTGATCACGGCACTTGAAGAATACCTGACTCCGCCGGAAATCATCATCATTCGGGGCGATGAGGAGGAAGCCAGCCAGTGGCGCGGCACGGCCGCAAAAACCTACGCGCCGCGGCGGCTGATATTCGCCATCGACCGGGATGCCGAAAATCTCCCGGATTCATTGACGGACAAACGCGCAGTCAAGAATGAGACGACGGCCTACCGTTGTGTCGGTAGTTACTGTTCTCCGCCCATCAACAGCGTGAACGAACTAGTAGTCGAATTTTCGGGCGCCGAATAGTCGCCGCGCTGTCTCCCATGCCGGGCCGACCGCGCCGCTCCCGACCGGACTGCCATCCAGTTCGACGACGGGAGCGACGTCCTTGCTGGAACTCGTTAACCAGATCTCGTCTGCGTTACGGGCTTCGCCTATGGTTACCACACGTTCCTCGACCTGAATGGAACCGTCGTTGCGCAGCATGTCCAGCAACATCAGGCGCGTAATGCCCGGTAAAACCTGGTCATCCAGAGGCGGCGTGATGACGATTCCGTCCTTGATGATGAACGCATTGCTCGCACTGCCCTCGGTAATCTCACCGGCTGCGTTGTAAAGCAGCGTTTCATCGTTGCCCTCGGCCTGGCCTTTCTGAAAATGGATGATGTTGCCGAGCAAGGCCGTGGACTTGATGTTACACCGTCGCCACCGTTTGTCTTCGGCGCTGGAAATTTTCAGGGGTTTGAACGGTGTCGTGCATAGCGCCGACGCGAACCCGAAGACTGTCGGCGTAACGCCTTCGGGATAAGCGTGATTGCGCTTCGTGTCGGCGCCGCGACTGACCTGGAGATATACGGCCAGATTGTCACCGCCATTCCTGTCGACAAGTTCGTCGCAGACCTGCCGCCATTGCTCGTGTGACCACCCGAGACGAATTTTCACGGCCGACAGGCCTTCCTTCATGCGGTTCATATGCAGATTGAAGCCGATCGGCCTGCCGTCGTGAACGGGAACCACTTCGTATATGCCATCGCCGAACAGGAAGCCGCGATCCATCGGGGAAATCCGCGCATCTTCGAGAGGGAGATACTCGCCGTTCAGGTATGCGACTGCCATCGTCTTTATCTGATTGCCTCGCGTGCAAGCGCATCATAATAGGGCATGCACTCGTCGAACAGGGCCTTGAGATGATCCGGAAACGGGTCGGTCTTGGGCTCGTATGGCCGGAACCCTTCGGAGCGATGCACGCCGGCGTACCAGTATTCCGCCCAGATCCCGTCTTCGGGCCTGGGGCCCGCCGGCCAGGACAGCATGGCCTCGTCGAAGGGAATGCCGATGCGCCCGCACAGTTTCTCGAGAACACCGCGCGGATTCTCCAGTGTCACCCTGGCATCCAGTACCGGAGGCTCCTGGCCGAGCGCTCGCAAATACTCGACAAGATCCAGATGCATTTTGTAGCCGACGTCCCCAAGGGTCGGCCCGCCGACGTGTTCGGCATAGGAAGGCAGCATGTCGCGAGGGTGCCGGGTGAGCATGACGTTGACCGTTCGGCTCATGAACGATTGATCCAGTCCGACCAGGTGGTGGGTCATTTGCTTGAAAAAAGCGATTGGCGTCGGTTGTGGTCCGAGGATGACATCGGCAACGACTTTTTCTCCGTCGTTTTCCATCGTGGCGATGATCTCGTCGGCACCCGGATGATAATCCCGGGCCTCGGTGTTGACGAGGTAGTGCGCATAAAGCGGTTCATCGTAAACGGTCGTGTCCGCGCGTTGGGCGAACGAATACATCAGGGCCGTTGATATGTTCCTCGGGCCGCTCCAGATGCATAAACGTTTTGCTTCGTCAGTCACACCCCCCTGCCTGCTTGGCTCGTCGAGCGGCGAGTACTGCGGCTTTGATCGCATCCTGATACAGCGACTCGAGCCGACGCGTCACCGGGCCGAGGCCACCCTCCCCGATGTTGCGGCCGTCGAGGGCCGTCACCGGCATGACTCCACCGAACGTCCCCGTGACGAAAGCCTCATCCGCACCGTAGACGTCGAAAAGCGAAAAGTTTTTTTGCACGCACGGGATACCGACGTCGCCGCACGCCTCGATGATTTTGCCGCGCGTAATGCCATTCATGCAGTACTGGCCCGTTGATGTCCATACGTCCCCGTCTTTAACCATAAAGAAATTGGTTGCATTGCAGGTCGAGACGAAGCCGTGAACATCGAGCATCAATGCCTCATCCGCCCCGGCCTCGATTGCCTGAACGAGCGCCAAAACCTCGTGCAGCTTGCTGTGGCAGTTCAGCCGCGGGTCGAGATAGTCCGGCGATCCGCGCCGTATGCTGCTCGTGAACAGGGTTATTCCGTTCTCCCTGCTCTCCGGGCTGGCCTGCTTGTACTCCGCGATGATGACGAGGTTGGGACCGCTGACGACCAACCGCGGGTCCTGTGAGGGCGTCTTCTTGGTGCCGCGAGTCAGCATGAAACGCACATGCACATTATCGTGCATATCGTTGGCTTCGAGCGTGCGACTGAGTTCCGCGGCAAGCTCATCGCGGCTCATGCCGACATCCATACCGACTGTCGCGGCGGCCTGCCAGAGCCGGTCCAGGTGCTCGTCGAGAAACACGAGAACACCGTCGTGCAGGCGCAGTGCTTCCCAGATACCGTCACCTATCAGGTAACCGCTGTCGAAGACGGAAATCTTCGCTCTGTCACGCGGTACGAGGTCGCCGTTGATGTATATCAGGACCTTGTCGTTGCGTTTGTCAGCGACCGCGTTGTGCGTCCCATGAACCATTAGGCTGCGAACATACACGGTTAAGAGCGGAATGCAATCGAAACTGATACCCTTGCGCGAAACCAAGAAAACAGGATTTTTCGATGCATCGCCCGACTGTTTTTGCCTCCTGTCTGCTGCTCGCTGCCTCGTCCTCATGGTCGACTGCCGACGGCCGTGACGTATTCGTTACCACGACGATCGCGAGCTTCGATGAACCCTGGGCGATAAGCTTTTTGCCCGACGGTCGCCTGCTCATCACCGAAAAGGGGGGCCGGCTGTTCGTCGTTACTCAGGAAGGCGACAAATCCAGCCCAATATCAGGTGTTCCCGCCGTCGCCTATGGCGGCCAGGGTGGTTTCGGGGACGTCGTCCCCCATCCCGACTACGCATCGAACGGACTGGTCTATATCAGCTATGCAGAACCGGGCGAGGGCGACCTCAGAGGCGCCGCCGTGACACGAGCCAGGCTCGTTCTCGATGCCGCGGGTGGCCGGCTGGAAGACCTCGAAGTCGTCTGGCGTCAGGTTCCGAAGGTAACCGGAACAGGCCATTACGGGCACCGGATCGCATTCTCGCCGGACGGTTATCTCTTCATCTCGTCAGGCGAACGTCAGAAATTCGATCCGTCTCAGGATATGGGGCAGAACCTCGGCAAGATAGTGCGGCTGAATTACGACGGCTCCGTGCCGCACGACAATCCGTTTTTTGACCGGGGCGGCGTTGCCGCACAGATCTGGTCTCTCGGCCATCGCAATCCCTTGGGGATTGCTTTCGATTCCCGGGACCGACTCTGGAACGTCGAAATGGGACCGAAAGGTGGTGACGAACTCAATCTTGTCATTCGCGGCGGGAACTACGGTTACCCGATAGTCTCCAACGGCGATCACTATGACGGCACGGAAATTCCCGACCACGATACCCGACCTGAGTTTGTGCACCCCAAGGCCTGGTGGACACCGGTTATATCGCCCGGGGGATTGATGTTCTATACCGGCGACCTGTTCCCGCAGTGGCAAGGCGATGCGTTCATCGCCGGCCTGTCATCGAAGTCGCTCGTGCGGGTAAACATCGATGGCGATTCCGCCTCCGAGGCAGAGC
>JBHIDG010000244.1:0-5114 GCA_046760025.1 Woeseia sp.
TTGTTGTCGTCCTCATTCAACGTGGTCACGATCGCGACATCGAGTTCGCCCGGATTGGGCTGATCGGCCAATGCGAGCCGTATGTCGACGGGCCAGTCCGCGTAAGGCGCCGTCAGGATGTCGGGTTCCACGCCCAGAACTGCGACGGGCCCCTTGTATCCGCGGCGGCGCGAAAACTCGAGCAGGCCGTTTCGCAGCGAGTAAGTTGCCGCGCGTTGCAGCCGGGTATCGAGCGTCGTCACTACGACATAGCCGGCCCGGTACGTGTCCTCGCCGTAACGGTCGAGCATCTCACGCCGAACCATTTCGGCGACATAGGGTGCGGTTAGCTCGTTAGCCGTGCCATGCAGCCTGGATTCCATCGGGTATGCCATTGCGCGCTGATAGGTGCTGTTGTCGATGTAATCGAGGTCGAACATGCGGTCGAGCACGTAGGTCCGTCGCCTTTTTGCATTTGACGGATTGCGAACAGGGTTGTACTGCGAAGGTGCCGGCAACACCCCGGCAAGCGTTGCTGCCTCGGCGACACTGATGTTCTGTAAGGGCTTGCCGAAATACACTTGTGCGGCCGCGGCAACACCGTAAGCCCTCTGACCGAAAAACATCTTATTCAAGAACAGGGCGAGGATTTCCTGTTTGGAAAATTCCTGTTCGATCTTGTATGCAAGAAATGCTTCGCGGAGCTTGCGTGTAAAGAGCTGCTCGCGAGTCAGGAAATAATCGCGGGCGAGCTGCTGGGTAATCGTGCTGCCGCCGCCCGAGATCTCACCCGTCCCGACCATCCTTAAGCCCGCCCGGAGAATGCCCTGGTAATCGATGCCGGGATGCTCGAAGAAACGACGGTCTTCCGCGGCGACGAATGCATCCACGACATGTGCCGGCAACTCGTCGAAAGCCACGATGATCCGGCGGCGTTCACCGACCTCGGCGATCAGCCGCCCGTCGCGGCTGAAGATCCTCAGCGGAATCTGCAGCGGGATTTCTCGAATTGTCTCTGCAGGCGGCAAGCCGGCTGCCACATAATAGTAGGCACCGATAATGGCGGTGGTCGCGCCGATGGTGGCGGAGAGCCCGAGGCCGGCAAGCAATATGAGCCACCGCCAGCGGCGGCTGCTCCGGCTCGGGGCCGACTCTTTTTGTGGCGTGCCAGAATTCTGCATGATTCGTGCGTTTCAGGCCAAAGCGAGAAGGAAGAGTACGTGCGATGCTAAGGGTCGAGTGGCAATGTGGCAATCCGGTGCGGACAAAATGATATCTGGAAGCGGTCTCAAGAATCCAGATGGCCGACGAGTAACGCCGCGGCACGCCCGCAGAGTCGCTTCCCATCTGGGTTTCGCCGCACAGGCCCGGACTACGTCGTTGCGAGCCTTGCGAATGAGCCACTGCCATTCGACGCGGCTCGCGCCTCGTCTCCGAGTCTGTGCGACCGAAACGCGGCTCATGGGGATTCTTGCAGACCGCTTCTAGTGACCGCATGCGGCTGCAACGCGGGCCGGTCCGGGCATATATATAAGGTGAACGGGCAGGCCCGGATTGGCCGGTTCCGGTATATGGCCTGCCGGTCCGGGTTATCGGCACATTCCAGCCCGGGCCGCCGACCAGTTCACGGAACGGGGCCTGTTGCGGCAGTACCATACGGATCGCCGGATCGTGAACAAAGTCACGTTTTATTTAACATTTTATTGATATATAGTTAAATCGATTTGCTTAGGTCCGGCTGAAATTTGACCCGCAACTCACCGACTTAGAAGGAAAAATACGTGTTTTTTGGCAAAAAAACTCAACCGCTCCTGGGCCTCGACATAACGACCTCCTCGGTGAAGCTGATAGAGCTTTCTCAGAGCGGCAAGCGTTACAGGGTCGAATCCTATTCCGCCGAGCCCACGCCGCCCAGTTCGGTCAATGAAAAGGCGATTGTCGACGCCAAAGCCGTCGGCGAAGCCATTCGGCGGGCAGTCAAGAGATCGGGCGCCAAGACGGCAGACGTGGCCATCGCGATCAGCGGCGATGCGGCCATCACGAAGGTTATTCAGATGCCCTCGAGCCTGTCCGAGCGGGACCTCGAAGGCCAGGTCGAGATCCAGGCAGATCAGTACATACCGTTTCCGATGGAGGAAGTCAGTTTCGACTATGAGATCGTCGGACCGAACGAGGGCGATCCCGAGTTGATGGACGTACTCCTGGTCGCCACCCGTACGGACAACGTCGAGCAGCGCCAGTTGGCCGCCGAGGCTGCCGGACTGAACGCCCACATAGTCGATGTGGAGGCTTTTGCCCTCGAGAATGCCTGCGCGCTCCTGAGCCACCAGATTCCGGACGGCGGAACAGGACAATCGGTCGCGATCGTCGACATCGGCGCCAGCAGCACGACCTTCAGCGTCCTGCAGGACCTCAAAGTCATTTACACGCGTGACTTCGCGTTCGGCGGGCAGCAGCTCACCGAGGAAATCATGCGCACCTACGGCCTGTCGATGGAAGATGCCGGCCGGGCCAAGAAGCAGGGCGGCCTGCCGAGTAACTATCAACCCGAAGTCCTGGAGCCTTTCATCGACGATATGACTCAGCAGGTCAGCCGCTCATTGCAGTTCTATCTCGCATCCGGCGGTGGCCGCGAGCAGCCTGACATGATCCTGGTATGCGGCGGCTGCGCAAACATCGCGGGAATCGCCGACGTGATTTCTTCCCGAGTCGGTATTCCAACCGAAATCGGAGATCCGCTCGGGCAAATGAAGATTTCATCGAAGGCCAAGTCTCAGGGCGTGCACAAAGACGCCACCGCGCTCCTGACGGCTTGCGGCCTTGCACTGAGGAGCTTCGACTGACATGCCGCGCATTAATCTCCTCCCATGGCGCGAAGAAGAGCGCAAAAAACGCCAACGCGATTTTGTGGTCGCGATGGCCGGTTCTCTCGTCGCCGGGCTGCTGGTCGTAGCACTGACCAACCTGGCTTTCTCGCAGATGATCAATCACCAGAGGGATCGCAACAATCGCCTCGAGGCCGAGATTGCGGAACTCGAAAAGAGCATTTCCGAGATCGATGGCCTCGAAAGGCAGAAGGAACGACTCCTCGCCCGCATGGAAATCATCGAGCAATTGCAGAGAAGCCGTCCGGAAATCGTTCATCTGTTCGACGAGATTACCCGGCAGCTACCCGAAGGCGTTTATCTAACGAGCATGAAGCAGACTGGATCGACGGTTGAGGTCACGGGCATCGCGCAGTCGAGCACACGCGTATCCGCCCTCATGAGACAGATCGATTCGTCGCAGTGGCTGAGCGATCCGGATGTTATCAAAGTCGAGACGACAGAATCGGGGCCCGCGCGTCAGGCCGAGTTCATCGTCAACCTGAAGCAGATTCGTCAGGGAGAGTCGGACGGCTCGGAGGACGCCGGATGAATGTCATTGAAGAGCTAAGAGGACTGGACGTCAATGACGTAGGCCGCTGGCCTTTCGCATTTCGTATCGCCGTGATCGGCATCGTCTTTGGTCTGGTACTGGGTCTCGGCATTTTCTGGACCATTATCGAGAACAAGGCGCCGCAATTGAGGCGCGAAAAGGACGACGAGCAGACGCTGCGCCTCACATTCGAGAATAAACAGCGCAAGGCCGCGAACTACGATGCGTACAGGAGGCAGCTCAGGCAGATGGAGCAGTCTTTCGGCACGTTGCTCCGCCAGCTACCGGGCGAGACCGAGATTCCGAGCCTGATCGTCGATGTCTCGCAGACCGGTCTTGCCGCAGGTCTGCAGGAAAAGCTGTTCCAGCCGCAGGCCGAAATTCCCAAGGACTTTTACGCAGAGAAGCCGATCAAGATTCGGCTGGCAGGCGGGTATCACGAGATTGCGAATTTCGTCAGCGGCGTCGCCGCGCTGCCGCGCATCGTTACGCTGCATGACATCACTATCACACCCGAGGACAAGGACGTATACGACAGCCTGTCGATTGAAGTAACCGCGCAGACTTATCGTTATCTCGAAGAGGAGGCAGAGTAACAATGAGCGCTGCCAACTTGAACCGCTTAGTGTTGATGACGCTGCTGGCCGGTTTTGGTCTGTCGGCTTGCGGCGGTGATATTGACGATCTGGATCGATACATCAATAAGGTCAAGGCCCGGCCCGGAGGCAGGATCGAGGCTTTGCCCGAAATTACGCCATACGAGGTGTTCACCTACGTCGCCGATGCGGAAGGCCTGCGGTCGCCATTCGCGCCGGATTCACCGCAAGCGGCAGTAGGGCTGACGATTGGTGGCACCCGGCCTGACCCGGACCGGAGTCGCGAGTTCCTGGAGCAGTTTCCGCTGGACACGTTGCGAATGGTCGGCACGCTTGAACTGGGTGAGACGAACTATGGACTCGTGCAAACCTCCGACGGCCTGATTCACCGCGTCGAGGCCGGCAATTACATGGGACAGAACGACGGGCGAATAGTCAGCGTGGATGAATCGGAAATCAAACTGGTTGAAATTATTTCGGACGGAATCGGCGGGTATCTGGAAAGAGATGCCGCTGTCGGTCTCGCGGACTGATGCCGGAACGAAACTGGGAGAATTTGGAATGACGTTCAAAATCAAGCCGGCCACCGGCACTAGTAATCGGCGTTCGTTGGTGCGACTGACAGCTGTGCTGCAAGCGGCAATCCTGCTCACCTGCGGTCTCTCCGCAGGGGCGCAGGAGAACAATCGCCTGCAGGACATTCAGGTCCAGAGCCTCCCGGGTCAGCGGGTGGAGCTGAAGCTCATCCTGAGCGGCACCGCGCCCGAGCCGCTCGCCTTTACGATCGATGACCCGGCGCGCATCGCACTCGACCTGCCGGGAACCTCGCTGGGACTGACATCGCGCCGGCGCGACGTCAATCTCGGCCCGCTCGATACGATCCTGACCGCCGAGGCGGGCGGGCGGACGCGAGTCGTTTTGAATCTCGATTCGATGGTGCCGTATGACACACATCGCAGCGGCAACACGATTTTCGTAACCTTAGGCGCCGACAGTGAGGACAGCTCGATTACGACGCAGTTTGCGGGTCCCGCTCCGTCCGCTGCTCCGCCTTCTTATGCAAGCGCAGGCGGGCGATCAATCGACAGCGTCGATTTCCGCCGCACCCGCGACGGCGGCGGC
>JBHIDG010000245.1:0-5070 GCA_046760025.1 Woeseia sp.
ATACCACATAAAGCGGTGGTTTCCCAACGACCGTTCAGAACTGCTATTGGCTTGTCAATAGAGTCACCCGCCTAAAAGGTTGTCGTGAAATCGATGCCGGATTTGCCAGGTTCAGCATTCGAATGCGCGCTTCCACCGTTGCTCTGGATCATCGAATTTGATTTTGGCCGAATCGAACAGCTCCGGGTCAAATTTGCGTCCGAGCCATTGCATCATTTGTCGATGATCTTCGTGAGCGGGATCATCAATCACTTCAAGCAACGTTTGGTATCCGAAGATGCCGCCGCAGTCTTCCGGCGGGCATACGCGTTCGCCACCAACGCATAGCGGGTAGCTAGCGTCTTGTTCCAGACGCACGATCTCCTTAAGTAAAATCTGATGTTCCCATCCGTCGCCGAAGTCATGCTCGTAATTAGCAGTCTGGCCTGGTTCGTCTAGATATGAGGCTATCGGAAACTCCCAACCAGCGAGAATCGGAGCCCCTAGTCCAAAATATTCCTCATCCGGAATTCCTATTTCTATTTCTTCAGCACTAAGTGGATCCTGTACTCGGAATTCGTGCAGGTGATAATCCAGCCATCCCATGGCGCCCTGAATTGCCACATGCAAATCCCAAAAGGAATAGAAAGACGGCACCAAAATCTCTCGCCAGATAGGCGGCAATATGCCCATGAGCTCCACTCGGAATCGAAATACGTGTCGCCCGTGTTGTTTTCTATTCACGAT
Source organism: Woeseia sp. (assembly GCA_046760025.1). GTDB lineage: Bacteria > Pseudomonadota > Gammaproteobacteria > Steroidobacterales > Woeseiaceae > JACZWL01. The sequence goes on from JBHIDG010000245.1 coordinate 727, forward strand.
TTCCGGTCATCCGTCTGGGCGTCTTTCAAGTTTCTCGAGCCGAAGCGCCACCTCGCCGGTTATCCGGATGACCGCATCGACTAGTTGCTCGTCGACATCGAGATTACCTTCGTATTCGGCGATATTCCGTTTCCGGTGCGCCTGATCCAGTACCCGACACTGCTCGTTGCGCAATTCGAGTGTGTACTGGAGACACTGAAATACCAAATAGCGACTCTCCGACCGGTAGCCCTGTACCCGCAGCGCGGCAAGCGATAACGCGTGGGCGGCATTGTAAGCGAGATCAAATCGTGACTCTAAGTTGAGCGCTCTGTTCTTCGCGTCTTCCAATCTGGCCAGTCCCGACCGAATCAGGCCGGCGACCTCCGTCCCGGATGGATCTTCGGCTTTGAGCTTGCCGAACTTCGCCAGGTTGTCGAGCTTCTCATGCGTCATCGGCAGATCCCATCAGGGTGATCGTCGGACCACCGAGAACGCGGGACAGGAACCCCCTGTTGTTCTTGCGTCGCTGCCGAAACTCCTTTGGGGTGAGCAACGTCGGGTTGACTCGACGATCAAGCAGTTCCTCGGAAGGTGTTAGAGCCGCGTACACCTCCTCGAGCATCAATTCATCGGAAACCAGTAAGAGATCGATATCGCTCGCGGCCGTGTCCGATCGCTTCGCAATCGAGCCATAGATCAAAGCCAAGTTGATCTTATCGGCGAGCGGTTCAAGTGCCGCCCGAATCGATTCCTTAAGACCGATAGTCTTCTCGACGATGCTACAGAGTTCTTCGAATAGCGGCGAATCGTGGTTCGCCTGATAGTGTTTTTGATTACCCACCCTGGTCGCAGTTACCAGCCCGCTCTTGGCAAGCTTGGCCAATTCTCGCTGAACGGCGCCACGACCGGAGTCGGCCAGCGACATCAGCTCAGTGACGAAAAAACTTCTGTCCGGTTGCCCAAACAACAGAGCGAGGACGCGCTGTTGAGTGGAGGTGAACAGCGCATCCGCCAACGCCGACCCATGCCGGGGATGGCCGGGCGCGTCTGACTTATCCTTGCGCTGTGACTGCCTCGGCATGCTCAACTCAATTATACCCAAGTTGGGTATAATAATACCCGAAATGGGTATTATCAATAATAAAGTGGTCTCGTCGATCTATTCATTTTGGCCGGGTCAGATATTGGTGCATACCGATACGGGATGGGTTCCGAACTGAAAAAAAGTTTAGAAATTCTGGTGGTGATGGGCGAGCTTGAACCGCTGACCTACGGATTGGGTTCGCTCACTCTCACACATTATTTTCGATTTCTCAGTTACTTAGATTCCGCCATGGTTTCACGGGTCTGCCGGAAACAAGTACGTGTCATACTTTCACCCTGCTCGATCCTGACGTCAGCTAAAATCTGACAGACGGTTTGTGGTCCCCGCCTACCTGCCGGGCACAGGACGACACATTGGCGAGAGTCGGTTGCAAGCTATATCACCAGATGCTCACGGGTTCGCCGTACTACTGCTTATCGCGGTAGCGCTGTTTCTCTTTACGCGCGATCGTCTGCCTCTTGAATCCTCAAGCCTCGCCCTTCTGATCGTCCTTATCACAGGGTTTCAGTTTTTTCCCTATGAAGTCGACGGCATACCGCTCGGTCCGGCCGACTTTGTGTCCGGGTTCGGCCATGAAGCATTGATCGCAATTTGCTCGCTCATAATGGTTGGCAAGGCTCTCGAAACCACGGGCGCACTGCAACCGCTCGCAACCGTCGTGAGCTATACCTGGTCGAGCAGACCATTGCTGGCGCTCCTGCTTATGCTTGTTGCAGTGGCAGTGCTAAGTGCCTTCATCAATGACACTCCAATCGTGGTGCTCATGATCCCGATACTGGTTGGCATTTCATTACGTGCGAAAACGCCGGTCTCGCGAGTTTTGCTGCCAATGGGTCTTGCAACGATTATTGGTGGCACGTCGACAACCATCGGTACATCAACAAATCTGTTGGTCGTCAGCATTGCCAAGGACCTGGGGATGGCGAGCATCGGTATGTTCGATTTTGTCCTGCCGGCTTTGCTCGTGGGCAGTGCTGGATTGATGTTCGTTTGGCTGATTGCGCCAAGACTGCTGCCGGTTCGCGAGCTTCCAATGGCTGACACCGCACCGCGTATCTTCAACGCGCAGCTCTTTATCAATGAAGATAGCTTTGCGGCGAGTAAGACGTTGTCCGAAGTCCTGGCAAGAACAAACGGGGAAATGCGGATAGACAGGATTGAGCGCAGCGAAAGCTTGTTCCTTGCAAAACTACCATCTGTGGTGCTACAGGCAGGTGACCGATTATTTGTACGAGATTCATCGGAGAACCTGAAACGCTTCGAGAGCCTGCTGGGTGCCACGCTTTACAACATCTCCGATACCGCGCACCCGGTCGATGAGCAAACCCCGCTCAAGGCGGAAGGTCAGAAACTCGCTGAGCTTGTGCTGACCCGTGGATCACCGCTGCATTTACGTACTCTGAGCACTACGCAATTCAGCGCGAGCACCGGTCTGTTGCCACTGGCGATCCACAGAGCCAGGGTCCCCGGCTCGAAGCTTGCCGGAGACCCGAACAGCATTCGCCTGCGGGCGGGGGATGTCCTGCTTGTACAGGGCAGCCGCGATGCAATCGACGCTTTAAAGTCCCGTGCCGACCTACTGGTCCTCGACGGCACGACCGATCTACCGCGCGCGCATCGTGGCAAGCGGGCCCTCTTGGTATTTGCCTCCGTGGTCCTGGCCGCGGCATCAGGGATCATGCCGATTTCAATCAGCGCCCTTATCGGCGTCGGGTTTATGCTGGCGCTCGGCTGCCTGACCTGGCGTGATGCGCTAGGGTCCCTGCCGACCCCTGTAATCATGATCATCGTCACCAGCCTTGCGCTCGGCAAAGCACTTGTTGGCACCGGCATGGCCGAATATCTGGCGGCGGGCTTCGTCGGCATCGCATCAAATCTGCCGGCACCGGCGATTTTGAGCGCCTTTATCCTGATCATGGCCGTTCTGACCAATATCGTGTCGAACAATGCGGCGGCGGTTATCGGCACTCCTATTTCAATTGCAACCGCGCAGCAACTGGGCGTGGATCCGCTGCCGTTCGTGCTGGCGGTTTTGTTCGGTGCCAATATGAGCTTTGCAACGCCCTTCGGCTATCAGACGAACCTGCTCATTCTGAGCGCCGGTGACTACAAATTCTCCGATTTCCTTAAGGTCGGCATTCCACTCGCACTCCTCATGTGGGTCGGTTATTCGATTGCACTGCCGCTACTCTACGACGTAGGAACAAACGTGTGAGTCACGGGCAGCGAAACAAATAACCGACGGCTGCAATTCGATCGGCCAACAAGGACGTCGCCTGTTACGAGATCACGCATCGCCTCACATTTGAATCGTTGCGTCCCGGAATGTCGAAACTTGGATTTCATGCGAGGTACGGAACGAACCGGGAATTCGCCAACCGCGGACTTGGCCGTCGGAGGTAATCATGCAGGTTTTCATTACGGCAGTTTCTTTGGCACTCATCGTGTCGTTTCTGTGTTCGATATTCGAGTCTGTTCTGCTATCCATCAATTACGCACAGGTCGAGTCTCTCGCTCAGCAGGGCAAACGTTCCGGGCAGCTTCTTAAGGAGTTCAAGCACCGGATTGACTTGCCGATCGCGGCCATTCTCATCACCAACACGATCGCACATACAATCGGCACCGCGGTTGCCGGCGCAAGCTATCAGGATGCATTCAGTGCGGAAACGCTGTGGATTTTCACGATCGTATTTACCACGGCCGTGCTGCTTTTCACAGAAATCATACCGAAGACCCTCGGAGTCACGCATGCGAGAAGACTAGCGACGCCGGTTGCCTACGGCATTCATGCGTTGGCCGTCGCATTGCGCCCGCTTGTGGTCCTGAGCGGGGCCATCTCCCGGTCCCTGCGGGGCGCGAAGGATGCGCCGGTGACCTCCGTTGAAGAAATTCGGCTGCTGGCCGCGCTTGGACGTACCGAGGGAGTGGTTGGCGCGCAGACCGCCGGAATCATTGTCGGGGCATCAAGACTGCGCAAGCTTAGTGCCTCGAACGTAATGCTGCCGAGGAAACAGGTCGTTTATCTGTCGGCAAATAGCAGCCGCCAACAGGTGCTGAAGTTACTGAAACAGTCTGGGCACAGCCGATTTCCTTTCTCAACCACAGATCAGCTGGATCAGGTCTCCGGCGTCGTATTGGCAAAGGAAATACTTTTGCACTTACAGGGAAGCTCTGATGAGACAGTTGAATGGTCACGCCTGGTCCATGAGCCGGTCGTCGTGCCGGAAAGCGCTCCCCTAAACGTGCTGCTGAGAACT
>JBHIDG010000246.1:0-5026 GCA_046760025.1 Woeseia sp.
CCGCGTAGGCGATTGGCTCGCCTTCGAATTCACTCGCGAGTGATTCGACGCTTCCGTCCGGGCCGACGCGTTGCAGGCCGAGGGGCGCGTTCGCGACATAGAGATTACCCTGGCCGTCGAACTCCAGGCCCAGAGGTCGGCCGCCGACATCGGCGAAAAGGTTCAGGTCGGAGCCATCTGCGCGAAAGCGGATGATGTGACCGGTCAGCGTCGAGGCATACAGGTAACCGTCCGGGTCGCCGGCGATGTCCTCCGGTCCATGGTAGTCGCCGATGCCGATGGGTGTCGCGAGGCCGAGCACATCGTTGGGCTCGAATGGATCGGTGAGGCCCGAATCCCGTGGGGCTTGCCAGGCGACCGGTGATACCGGCACGGGCCAGAGCAGCAGGTACAGCAGTACCAGTGCGACCAGCACCAACAACAGTACGGCAGGTTTTTTCACGGACAGCCTGAATATTGCGCCAGGATGGCGCGCTTTCGCTTGAGGATTAATTGCCTGAGACATTTTCCTCGCTCGGAAATAGACACCGTTATTCCACTCACTCGGAAAATCCCTCAGCCAATCAAATCCTTAACCGATCTCACGCACCATCTGACGCAATATTCAGGCTAGTTTTTGCCGATGATGCGCAGGAACTCGTCGCGGGTGCGCGCGTCCTTTCGGAAGGTGCCGAGCATCTGGCTGGTGACCATGGTGACCTGCGGCTTGTGGATACCGCGGGTGGTCATGCACTGGTGCGAGGCGTCGATGACCACGCCGACGCCCTTGGGCTTCAGCACGTCCTGGATGCAGTTGGCGATCTGCGCGGTCAGCTTCTCCTGAACCTGGAACCGCCTCGCGAACGCTTCCACGACGCGCGCCAGCTTGCTGATGCCGACCACCTTGTTGTTCGGCAGATAGCCGACGTGGGCCTTGCCGATGATCGGCGCCATGTGGTGTTCGCAGTGGGACTCGAAGGTGATGTCGGTGAGGACGATCATCTCGTCGTAACCGTCTACCTCCTCGAAGGTCCGCTCGAGGTAGCTGACCGGGTCCTCGTTGTAGCCGCTGAACCAGTCCTCGTAAGCCTGGGCGACCCGCCTCGGGGTGTCGCGCAGCCCCTCCCGGGACGGGTCTTCGCCGGCCCACAGCAGCAGGGTATGAACGGCGTCCTCGGCTTCGGCTCTGCTCGGCCGTGCGGGCTTTTCCTTCAGGGTTGTGATTTTCTTGGCCACAGTTATCTTGCCTCCGGTCTTCTCGATACTACCGACAAGGGTCACAGCTCGTCTATGGATTTCGGCCAATCCTGCTTCAGCAGACGCGACAGGGAGCGATCGGCGAGGATTTTCCCGCCCGTCTGGCATCGGGCGCAGTAGTTGGTCTCGTTGCTCTTGTACCGGATGCGCTGCACCGGCGAGCCGCAACTCGGGCAGGGCCTGCCGTAGCGCCCGTGCACGGCCATGCCCTCTTTGAAAGCCGTGACCTTTTTCGGGAATTCCGCGGGCGATTCCTCGCGAAGGCGTTCTGACCACAGTTTCAATACGTGCTGCGTGGCGCCGAATAGCCTGGCCTTTTCCTCATCGTCGAGCCTGCCGGTGACTCTGACCGGAGACAGCTTTGCCGCGTGCAGGATCTCGTCGGAATAGGCGTTGCCGATGCCGCTGAACAGGCGAGGGTCGGTCAGTGCGCGTTTCAGCGTGTGATTGGCGCTGGCGAGGCGTTTGCAGAAATCGTCGAAGTCGCATTCCAGCGGCTCCAGGCCGCCGGGATCGTGGCCGGCGAGACCGTCTTCACCGATGACCAAGTGCAGCGATGCCTGTTTTTTCGTGCCCGCCTCGGTGACCAGCAGGGTGCCGCTGGAAAAATCGAGGGCGGCAAGCTGCTGCTTGCCCTTGCGATCGACCGGGTGCTCGTGCCAGTGCAACCGGCCGGCCACCATCAGGTGAATGACCAGCCACAGCTCTGCTTCGAGACCGATGGCGATGCGTTTGCCGATCCGGCGAAGCGCAGTGACTTCGCGGCCGGCGGCATCCTCGAGTGGCGGCTCGACCGTGCGGACGAAAAAAGGATTGAAGATACGGATGTCGTCCAGGGTCCGGCGACGAATACGCTCCCCCAGTCGTTCGACATACAGGGCGATGTCGGGCAGCTCTGGCACGCCGGCTTATGGGCAATGGGCGTCCTGCATCGACCCGAGCCCGACCGGGCAGCCGACGCCGGTGCCGCCCAGGCCGCAATAGCCGTCCGGGTTCTTTGCCAGATACTGCTGGTGGTAATCCTCGGCGTAGAAGAAGTTCTCCAGAGACCGGATCTCGGTCGTGATCCTGCCGTATCCGGCTGCGGTCAGTTCTGCCTGATAGGCCGCCAGCGACTCGCGTGCGAGTGTGTCCTGCTCGTCTGATTTCGTGAATATCGCGGACCGGTACTGGGTGCCGATGTCGTTGCCCTGGCGCATCCCCTGCGTCGGGTCGTGGTTTTCCCAGAAAACCGCGAGCACCTCCCGGTAGCTGATCTCGGCGGGATCGAATACCACCAGCACGACTTCGGTGTGTCCGGTCAGGCCGGTGCAGACTTCCCGATAGTCGGGATTCGGCGTCAGGCCCCCTGCGTAACCGACAGCGGTCGTGAATACCCCCGGCGTCAGCCAGAAGACTCTCTCGGCGCCCCAGAAGCAGCCAAGCGCCAAGACCGCCTGCTGCAAACTCTGGTCGAATGGCTCCTTGAGTGGATTGCCGTTGACGAAATGTTTCTGAGGCACGGGCATCTGCCGATCTCTCCCGGGCAGCGCTTCGTCCGGGTCCGGCAGCGTCGTTTTCCTGGTCTTTGCGCACATCGTTTGCTGGCTAATTAAGGTATCGCGTGTTGCCGTCGCGCTCCGCTTTCCTGCCCGCCGACGACCGGATCGATACGGCCGGATAGCGTCCGCCGCGTCGCGGCTTTCGAACAATGCCATCGACGCTGCCGAAATGCACGGGGACAGAATGATAACTGCCGCGGGGAGCTGCCCGGTAGACGCCGAAATGCAAGTGAGGCATTGCCGAGTTGCCGGTGTTTCCGGATAGGCCGATCTTCTGGCCCGCAACCACGTGGTCGCCGACCTCGACGAGGGCGCCGTTTTTCTGCAGGTGATAATACTCGCCGGTGGTCCAGTCGTCGTGCAGTATGACGATGTAATTCGCGTACTTCGCACAACCGCCCTGCCAGCAGCCCTTGCTGTTGGACTCCTCTATCCTGGCCACGATTCCGTCGCGGGCCGCGTGCACGGCTGTTCCTTCCTCCATATAGAAGTCGACTGTGTACTCCTCGCGTCCAGTGTGACTGAGGCGTGAGCCGTAGCCCTGTAGCACATAGTAGCTCTTGCCGGTTGCGTACGGGAGTCGATACAGCACGCCGTCGTCATGTGTTGCGTCGATACTGCCCACGGTCCATTTGCAGTCGTAGCCGTACCGCGATTGCCTGTCTTGTCTGGCCTTCCTCAACACGATCAGCTGGTGAGATGTTCCTGGCGGCACGGTTTCGGTGACGGTCCTGGGTCGATCGGCTTTCATATTCCTCGTCCAGGCCCGGAAAGTAAGCGCGATCGGAAATTCCGTAGGATTGGCGGCATACAGTTCGACGGTATCACCTTGCCTGACCGACTTGATGTCGATCCAGTCTTCGGGACACTCGGCGTGGACGATTGCGGGCACTACGAGGACCAGGATGCCCGGAACCAGGATTGCAGGCTTGTACATCGATTGGGTGGGAGGTCCTGCTAGCCCGGAGTGCTGGCCGCAACCTCGTCGGCTTCGTCCGCCGGCGGCGATTCGGGTATCTCGTCGTCTTGCGGCAGGTCGGAGGGCCTGTAAAAAAACTCATGCGTGTAAGTCATGTTCTCTGTAGCCACGACCTCCCTGTCCTCCAGCCGCGGCCTGTAAATCAGCCGCCGCATTTCCTTCAGGACGGTTTTTTCGAAATCCTCGAGTCCGGCCGGGTAAGACTCGATGATCTCGTAATCCCTGGCGCGGCCACGCGTATTGACGGTGAATCTCAGCACAATTTTTCCCTGTTCGAACTGTTCATCGTCTTCCAATCCTTCGGATCCGCCGTCCACGCCGTAGTACTTCGGCGGATAGATGTCCTGCAACAGGACCAGTGCTTCGAGGTGGTTGTAGCGATTAGCCAGACGTGCATCGTCTTCCGACAAGAGGTCCCAGGTATCCTGGTACGCTCTCGACGCTTTGCCGGGTTTGTCGGAATAAATATAGTAGTCGGCCAGTGACAGAAAAGCGTTTTCCTTGATCTCCCAGGTGGAGTCAGGGTTGTCTTCGGCAATTCTCTTTGCCCGTTTGAGATAAATCTCTCCGGTTGTAACCGTGCTGTCCCGATTATATTGCCTATCCAGGTCGCCGCCGACATACAGGTATGCGTTTGCGAGACCCGTCAGCGGGCGAATGAGGTCAAGCGACTCCTTGTTCTGATTGCTCTCGACTATCTTGATAATGCGGCGATACGTTTCGCGTTCTCGTCCGTACAGACGTAGTCTGTGTTGCCACCTGGCGCGCTTGTACAGCGCGGGCAGAATTTCCTCGCTGTTCGTTTCGTACCTGCGTGCGTACAACTGATAAACACGGTCCTGCAGGTCGTAGGCCTTTTCGTATTCGCCCACATAAATATAGATTTCGGCAAGCGATTCGAGGATTCCGACCTGATCGAGGTTATGCGGCCCTTCGTTGACATGACTAACGTGCCGTGCCCTGCCGAAAGACTCCAGCGCCAGATCCGGTCTGCCTGATGCCAGCTGGGCCGCACCGAGTCCTCTTAGCGGGTTGATGAGGTTGGAATTGAGTCGGTCTTCCACTCGCTCGATGATTCCGATGGCCGCCTCGTAATTTTGCTGCGCCGTTATGTAGTCCTTGTTTCGGTGCTGCACGATTGCAAGATTGGTCAGGGCCCTGGCGGTGTCGACGCTTTCGAATCCGTTTTCGCTAATAGAGAACTCGACGATCCGCTTGGCGACCACGTCTGCCTCGGCGGTCATGTCATTCGCCAGCAGGGTCTTGTACA
>JBHIDG010000247.1:0-5025 GCA_046760025.1 Woeseia sp.
CGAACATATCAGCCAGTTTGGCGGCGGCAAGCCGAAAGTCAATTAGTCAAATAAGTCAGTGCCCGGCACCGTTCACGCGAAACCTGCCCGTGCTCGCGGATCCCAGCACCACAGGTGCCTCGACGAAATGGCCCTGCACGAAGTCCACACCCACGCTGCGCAGCCAGTCGAAATCCTGCTGGGTCTCGACCTGTTCGGCAACGACGCGGAATTCGAATGTCCTCGCGAGTTTTATCATTGCCGACACCATTTCCCGGTTAATCTGATCGGAACCCAGATTTCGCGTATAGGTCCCGTCAATTTTCAGGTAATCGACCCGCAGCGTCTTCAGGCTCGAGAACGAACCCAGGCCGCTACCGAAATCGTCCAATGCGAATTCGCAGCCTATGCCGTGCAACACATCGATGAATCGTTGTGCAAGTTGAACGTTGCCTGAGATGGCACTCTCGGTTACTTCGAAACATATGCTCGACGGCGCAACACCGCTGTGGTCCAGGGCATCGACAACGAATCCGAGAAAGCCCTCGTCGCCAATAGTCTGACCTGAGAGATTTATTGCACAACTGCGTCGGCTCGGAATCTTGATCTCGCCGGCACTGACTGCCGCGAGCGCCGCATTGACAACCCAGCGATCGATCTGAGGCATCAGTTGATAACGCTCTGCAGGCCTCAGGAATTCGGCGGTGTTGGCCGCCGCGCCACGTTCATCGGTCATGCGGATCAGCACTTCGACTGCCGGGCCCGTCTCCTCACCGCTTCCGGTGGCGATAATCGGCTGAACTGCCAGTGCGAAACCATCCTCATGCAGGGCCGATTGCAACCTGCGCAGCCACTGAATGTCACCCCGTTCGCGGGCGATGGCTTCATCGCGTGCCGAATAGACGTGTACCTGGCCACGCCCGCGTTGTTTCGCGACATAGCAGGCGGAGTCGGCCGCACTGATGATGTCCTGCAGTGTGCCGCTCATGTGGCTGATCTCTACAAGGCCGACGGAGATGCCGATATTGAAAATCTTGTCCTGCCAGACGAACCGGTAATCGGCGACCGCATTACAGATATCGGCTGCAATTTGTCTCGCCTTGTCTATCGGGCAACCGATCAGCAGCGTGCCGAATTCATCGCCGCCGATCCGGCCGACGTAGTCAGAATCGCGAACCTGATCTTTGATCAGCGTTGCGACCTCCCGCAACATGTTGTCGCCCGCCAGGTGGCCGCAGCTATCGTTGACCGCCTTGAAGCGGTCCAGGTCCATATAAGAGAGTATGTGAATGCCCTCCTCCGCACGCACAGAGTCCATGGCCTCCTGAAGCCGCCGTTCGAATTCCCGCCGGTTGATCAGCCCGGTCAGTGGGTCGTGAGTCGCCTGGTAGCTCATTTGCTTTGTCAAGCCACGCATCTCGCTCACGTCATGAAATACAACCACGGTACCGGATACGCCGCTGCCCGGCCCCCTGATCGGCGAGGCGGTAATCTCGATAGAGTGTTCGTGCTCGCCGTCGCGGCTGACCAGCAATGAGCGTCGCCCCATATTGACTCGGCGGCGCATCGCCAGACTGCGCTCCACCGGATCACCGAGCGGGCGTCGGTCGGCCTCATCCACCAGGGAGAAGATCTCTCCAATCTTGTGTCCGGATGCTTCGTCCCTGTTCGCTCCAGTCATGACCTCGGCCGCACGGTTCATATAGTCGACACGACCTCGATTGTCCGTCGTAATCACGCCCTCGGCTATGGACTCGAGGGTGTATTGCGCCTGGCGTTTGCTCCGGCTCAACGACACTTCCAGGCTCTTGCGATGACCGACATCACGTGCCACAGTCAGAATTGCCGGGCTTCCCCGGAATTCGATGGATGAACTCTGTGCCTCGACCCAGAGCCCCTGCTCGTTGCCGTTGATCAACTGAATCTCGATGACTCCGGGTACGCTCTCGCCGGCCAGTCGTTTGGCCATCGTCTTGCGAAACAGGGCGCGGTAGGCAGGCTTGACCAGATCGGCAACCTCCCTGCCCTGCAGCTGGTCCGGGTTCAGCCCGATTAGGCCCGCCGCACTGTCGTTGGCCAGCAATATGCGTTCGTCATGTACCAGAACGATTTCGGGCAATGTGCGGGCGAAGTCAGTGATCAATCGGTCCCTGTCGTGAATCTTTTCATCACGCTCGCCCAGCGCGTCGAAAAGGCGATTTATCGTTTCCGCCAGCTGCGCGATGTCCCCGTCTCCGGGCACGGCCAGTCGTCGCCCCACCGACGCATCCCCGGATACCGCAATCAACTCATCGTTCAATATTGCAAGACGTCGGGCGAGACGCCTCTTTTTCAGCCACGAAAAGATCCCGCCGAAGATCGCCAGCAGTAGCAGAACTATCAGAGTAACTATTAAGATTTCCGATGACATGCATCACCCAATGCCGGATCCCTTTCCGACACACGTTCAAATGATGCCGTGAAACAATCATTTGTTATTATTAGATGCTCGCGGTACATCTCCATCGCAGGAGATTTGAGGTGGTTTTGAGCAACGTAGTGTGTACGGCTTAAGGATATCCCAGCTATGGAAGCACCTTGCTCCGATTCACCATAATTCTATAACCATGGCCGGCCCGGGACGCCATCTGCGACCGGACTCTCGCGAATTTGAAGAATAAACATAATGAAGTCAGAAACTTAAGTTCCAATTATTCGATGAATACCGACTTTGCCCGACGACAAATGGTGCAGCAACAGGTCCGAGCCTGGGAGGTCGCGGACCCTTCGGTACTCGCCGTACTCGGCGAGCTTCATCGCGAGCATTTTGTCCCCGCCGGATTCGAACAGCTTGCATTTGCCGACACGGCGATTCCGCTGCCGCATGGTCAGACGATGATGACGCCGATTGTCGAGGGCCGTCTGCTTCAGGCGCTGGAACTCGAACCACAGCACAATGTTCTCGAGATCGGCACCGGTACCGGTTTTCTGACAGCCTGTCTCGCAAGTCTGTCGCAGGCGGTCACGAGCGTGGATATCTTCGCTGACTTTATTTCGATGGCGAGGTCAAATCTAGAAGAGTCGCAAGTCGACAACGTGGAACTCATCTGCATGGACGCCACAAAGGAATTACCCGAAGGCCCGTTTGACGCCGTCGCGGCAACCGGATCATTGCCGGTCTTAGACTCGAGATTCGTCGATGCGGTCAAACCTGGTGGCCGCTTGTTTGTCATCGTCGGCGATTCGCCGACGATGGATGCGCGGATTGTCACAAGAGTCGGCGAAAATGACTTGACGACCAGAAGCCTTTTCGAGACCGATGTTTTGCCTTTGCTCAACGCATCCGGACCGCCGGGCTTTTCGTTTTAGCAGTACCTGAAACCGCCCGCCACGCTGCGGTATCTACATAAATGGCGTCGCCAATATTGCCGGCGGTATCGACGCATGGCCTCCGGACGTCGATGACTCGATCCCGCGTTACTGACACAATGGCCTTGACGTATTTCAACTGATTTAGTGATATAGTTAACCATAACACCTGATACTGAGATCTTCTTGTCCGCCACACGGAACTCAAAAACATGAACAAAGTAATAAGATTCAATGCCATATCTATTGCTCTTGCAGTTCTTGTCATACCGGCACCGGGCGGTGCCGCATCCCTGCTCGAGGTGTATCAGCAGGCAATACAGAGCGACCCGCTGATACACGAGGCCGAGGCGCGCCGGCTCGCAGCGCTCGAGGCGATGCCGCAGGCGCGCAGCTCGTTGTTACCGCAGATCAATGCCAGCGGATCGTGGCAAGACACCAGCGGATCCGGCTCGAACGTCGTGTTCGATAACAACCTCGTGCCACCACGATTTCGTCCGGCCACTGTAGACACAGAGTCCGAAACCACGGCATGGAATGTTGAGGTACGGCAGACCCTGTTCCGCTGGAACCAGATTGTTGATCTCAAGCGGGCCGGGAAAATCGTGGCCAAGGCCGAGGCCGATCGGGAAGCGGCGCAGCAGGATCTGATCGTCAGGGTGGCGACCCGCTATTTCGAGGTACTGGGCGCGGAAGACAGATTGACGTCCATCCACGCCGACCGCCTTGCGATCGCCCGGCAACTCGAGCAGGCAAAACAACGTTTCGATGTCGGCCTGATAGCGATCACGGGCGTGCAGGAGTCGCAGGCGGCATACGACCAGGCGGTCGCCGCGGAAATACAGGCCAAGCGCGAGCTCGCAACGGCACGCGAATTCCTGAGGGAGATAACCGGTGAGTATGTCTCTTCGCTCTCTGCCCCGGTCGAGGAATTTCCGCTACCATCGCCGAATCCTGCGGACGAACAAAGCTGGATCGACCTGGCGATGGGTCAGAATCTGGCGCTCGTCTCGAGCCGTCTCGATGAACAGATTGCACGACACGAGATCTCATTTCGACGAAACGACCACTATCCTTCGATCGATCTGGTCGCCAGCACCGGCGCCACGGATGCGAAGGCAGATCGAAATATCGACAACAGCGGGTTTTTTCCCGCCGACAGCAATTTCGAAAGCGATTCGATCGCGTTGCAGGTCACGTTCCCGCTATTCGCGGGCGGCCGCACGTCATCGAGGGTTCGCGAAGCCGTGTATCTGCACCGCGCGTCCCACGAACAGTTGCAGCGCGTGACGCGGGAGACCGAGCGTGCCACGCGCGACGCATATCTCGGAGTGCTTTCCGAAATAAGTCGTGTAAGAGCGCTTGAACAGGCCGTAGCTTCCAGCAGGACCGCCCTCGAAGCCACGCAGGCAGGTTTCGACGTCGGAACCCGGACGATCGTCGACGTACTGAACTCGCAACGCGCGTTGTATCAGGCAATCACGAACTACTACCAAAGCCGCTATGTTTACATCGGTAATGTGTTGTTGCTGAAACAGGCCGCGGGCACCTTGCAGGTGCAGGACCTGGAACAGATCGATCGGTGGCTCGAAGACAGGAAGCCCCCGGAGCAGGCGATAGAGGAAGAAGAAGAGAATGAAGCCAGCTAGTGTAATGTCTCAAATATAACTTTCTATTTCATTCTCACGCAGGTAAGAT
>JBHIDG010000248.1:0-4998 GCA_046760025.1 Woeseia sp.
AAGGTGACGCCCGTCATCAACAGTTCGGATACCCTGCAGGCGGACTTCATCAAAGCCGTCTTTTCAGCATGGGACGTCTACGCCAGTAGAATCGATCTGATCGGTTTCACCTGGATGCACGACGAGACCGAGGCCGACGTCGCAGTGATTGTTGCCAACCCGGCATTCGGCGGACTCACGAATCCCCCTCCCGACTTCGTCGAATTCCTGCGGACCCTGGGGCTGCGTACCGATGCGGCGCTCGACAAGCCTGCCTGGATAACGCTGGCCGGTGAGGCGGCAGCCCGGGGCTGGTCCGACACCGGAATGCAACTGACCTGCAACTGATTCTTGACCATGTCGGATTGGCCGGCTTTGAACCGGCGGCCCCTGCCTCCCGAATTCAGATCTGGGAAGTTAACTGATTGTTTTTGTTGACTAATCAGGAAGCGTCTGCGGATAATAATGCAGAACCGATGCCCGCAAGTCTCCGGCGTTTGCAGTGCAAGAGACTTTCAGTTGATCGACGAAAGTCATAGTCGTAACGAGCAGCGTTCAGACACTACGTAGAAACCACTTTGTGGTAACTTGGATTACGACAATGAGGCTGCGGCAAGAGCAGTCAAACTGCATAGGGGGTCAGCGTGAAGCGAGTCGGCGGGTACGTTTTGTCTGTCTCCATGTTGGTCTCCACCATGTGCGCCGCACAGGATTTCTCTGAGGTCTCGCCATCTCTGGCACAGGACAAGGGTTGTCTGTCGTGTCACGACGGCATCGAGCGATTCACGGACGGCGCCATGATGACGGCGATCGAAGCCATGGGCCGCGTGCATGGCGACCCGGGTGGTTGCGTAGTCTGTCATGGCGGTACGCCCACTGCGACGACACCCGTTGAGGCCCATACCGGTGCACCGGTCGTGCTCACCGCGTCCGGCGGCGCGGACATGTTCTACCCGGATCCCGGCAGCATATGGATCTCCGATCGCACCTGTGGTCTTTGCCACGCCGGCTACGCCGACGCGATGGAAAAATCCCTGATGAATACAGAGGCGGGCAAAATTCAGGGCAATTTCTGGTCCTGGGCCATTCAGGATGACTACAAGGTCCACTACGGCAACTATGCGCTGACAGATAATGACGGGCAGACACCGACGGCGGGCAGCGATACGTATAAGGCCTACATGCTCGAATTTGCCGCTGCACACCCGGACCAGATGCCAACCGAGATCGAGCAGATCCCCGACCTCGATGTGGAAGCTATCCCTGAACACCCGAACCTGGCCGGCATTACTTACTCGCGCCAACAGTGTCAACGTTGTCACGTAGGCGTGACCGGCCGTGAGAAGCGCGGCGACTATCGCGGTACGGGCTGTACTTCCTGCCACGTACCGTACGGCAACGAGGGACTGTACGAGGGCAGTGATCCGACGATAAGCAGGGAGCAGCCGGGCCATCCGCTCGTGCACCGAATGCAGGCCACGCGCGAAAACAAAGTCACGGTCGGCGAGGTCACCTATTCCGGGATCCCGTCGGAAACTTGCAACACCTGCCACAACCGCGGCAAACGCATCGGCGTCAGCTACCAGGGCATCATGGAATTTCCCTACGGCAGTCCGTACGACGATACCGGGTCGAAGCAGCCGCCACTGCACACCAAGACCTACCAGTTCATCAAAGATGATCTGCACCATCAGATCGAAAGCCGGCCGGGGAACCCGGAGGGCGGGCTGCTCTGCCAGGATTGCCACACCTCGATCGACATGCATGGCGACGGCAACATCTTCGGCACGACGCTGGCCCAGGTGGAGATCGAGTGCACGGATTGTCATGGTACGCCGGACGCATATCCCTGGGAGCTGCCGTTGGGTTACGGCGAGGAGTTTCAGAGCGGGGGTGGTACTGAATCGCGTGGATTGGCATCGGCACCGCCGGCCACCGCGGCGTTCGGGACGCTGTACCCCGGCAGGGACGGCTACCTGTTAACGGCACGCGGCAATGCTTTTGGCAATGTCGTGAAGGACGGCGACAAGGTAATCGTGCATTCGGCCTCCGGCCTCGATTTCGAATCGCCGGTTTTGAAGCAGATCAAGAAGGACGGCAGGTGGAAAAGCCTCAGCAGCCAGGTCGCAATGGAATCGGTCGGCCAGCACATGGAGAGCATGGAATGCTATGCCTGCCACGCCGACTGGGCGCCGCAGTGTTACGGCTGTCACATCACCGTGGATTACTCCGAGGGCAAGACGGATATTGACTGGATCAACAACGCGAATTCCCGGCAAGCGAACGGCCTGACGGCCGACGCCCAACTGGGCACCAACGGCCTGACAGGGCCCGGCAAGGTCTCTGAGACCCGGTCGTATCTCCGCTGGGAGACGCCGATCCTGGGCATCAATGGTGAGGGCCGGGTGTCGCCATTGATGCCGGGGTGCCCGGTGATCACGACGGTCATCGACAAAGACGGCAACACGGTCGCAAACAATGTGATCTGGCCAACACCCGAGGGTAAGGGCATGGACCACGCGGCAGTGCAGCCGCACACCGCCGGTCGGAATGCGCGCGACTGCGAAAGTTGTCATGACAATCCAAAATCGCTTGGCTACGGTATCGAGGACGGCCGATTTCTGAAGGGTTACGACAAAGCGAGGACGGTCGATCTGGAGACCGCCGATGGCGAGATCATTCCGGGCAATACGCAGGTGCAGATGCAGGCTGTGCCGGCGCTGCCGCATGATCTGTCGCAGATCATAACCCGCGATGACGAGCAACTGGTCAGCATCGGTTCGCACTGGCCACTGACCGGTCCGCTGTCGAAAGACATGCGGAGGAAGATGGAGCGCACGGGGCTGTGTATGGGATGCCACCAGAACATGACACAACCGCTCATCTGGGACAACGTTGCCAAGCCGGGCTGGATCGACAATGAAGCGCATCGCAACCTGATGGACACATTGCTGCGCGACTTCGCCGGAGCAAAATGAACAGGGACCAAACGCTATGAAAGTGCTGATGATGATTGCTGTCGCTTTATGGGCGACGGAGTTTCCACTCCAGAGCGTGGCAGCCGACACCTCCGACTACACTGTTGCTCGATTGCTTGATCCGTGCATGGAGGGTGACAACGATTCCCGCTGGGGTCTCTTTGCAGAGACCGAATGCGAGCAGTACGTCATCGGCTTTGCCGATGCCTATATTCTGTTGGGTGGCGCCGAACGCGACAACGTGTGCTTGCCACCGACCGGAAACCGCGCCGACGAGATTCGCTGGGTATTCATGAAATGGGCGCATCAAAACTTCGAGGACCGGGGGATGCCGGCAGCCGACGGGTTGTTGGCGGCGATCAGGACTGCGTTTCCCTGCGACAAGGAATGAAATATCAATCGTCATTGACGACTACACTGGCTATCGCATTTACGTTTGGGTTCACGCTTCCTTCACAGGCAGAAGTTACCTTCGACCAGGCAGGAAAAATCAGCGTCTATGGCGATGCGCGTTTTCGTCTCGAAGCCGACTGGGATTCACGAAACAGCAGCGGCGGACAGCGCGCCGATCGCAACCGGTTGCGTACACGGTTACGGCTCGGCCTCGACATCAAGCCGTCTGACAGGATCAGACTCGGATTCAGGTTGCGGTCGGGATCCGATCTCAGTCAGCAGTCGCCGCACATAACGCTGGTTGACTTCGACAACAACGACACCGGCGATGCCGACTTCAACCTGGATAAATGGTACGCGAGTTTCAGCGATGGCAATGCCACCATCTGGGCGGGTCGCAACGGGCTGCCTTTCTGGAAGCAGAATGAACTCTTCTGGGACGATGACGTAACCCCGGCCGGGGTCGGTTTGACATGGAAGCTCGATAATCTGGCTATCAACGCCGGCTATTTCTCTTTGCCGGCAGGCATGCAGGCGTTTTCCGGAAACCTGGCGGTCGGCCAGGCAGTGTACGGGACAAAGGTCGGCGACGAAAAAAATGATCTGACGATTGCGGGTGGTTTCCTGGGCATTGACGGCAACCCCACCGACAGTGACGCATCGCTCTTACTGGATAACAACGGTAGCAGGGACTACCGGACCTGGGTTGTTAGTGCGCAATACGGGACCACCGCCCGGGAACGTTCGCTGAAATTCGGCTTTGACTATATATACAACAGCAGGAGCTATTCTCCGGCGGATCCCGATCCTTTCACCGCGATCAATGCGGATGAGACGGGCGGCATCGTGGCATCGATTAGCTACGGCTCTGCCAGCCCGGGCGATTGGCTTGCGGCTTACTACTACGCCGACGTGGAGACATTCGCATTCAGTAGCTCGTACGCGCAGGACGACTGGATGCGCTGGGGCAGCGCCAACGAGACACGTAGTACAAATTTCAGTGGCCACGAGTTTCGTCTCGCCTACGGACTGAAGGACGACATGAATCTGGTGGCGCGCCTGTATGTTGTCGAGGCAAACGTGCTTCGCTCCGCGAGCGCTACGGCGAAAGAGGACGGCAATCGATTCCGTATCGATCTGAATTACAAGTTCTGAATAGTCGGCCGGCTCTGGCGGCCACCTTATTTAACGCAAGCTCTGAATGGTTTTTCGATTGGAAATCCGCGTGAGACTCGTCGATTGTTGTCCCGAGTCAATTGGCTCGCTACAGTCAAACGGCGTGACCGATGATTTCCGGTGGAAATCGACGTCGACAGACGGCGGTTTCGTGTCTTTCATGGCCCCGGTCTGTCACGCCCGGACTTAAACTGACTTGACAGTACCTGTGGCTGGCAGCAGGGTGGCAGTATCAAAGTTGATGGAGCCGATGGCGCATGTTGCAGGAATCGTTCTACCGACCTCTCGGTCACACGGGCTTGAAAGTCTCGCCCATCTGCTTGGGCACCGACAACTTCGCCAACCCGACTCCGGAAGACGAGTCTGTGAGCATTATCAACTGTGCCATCGATAACGGTATCAATCTGATCGACACCTCCAACAGTTATGCCGCCGGCGAAAGTGAGCGGATTATTGGCCGGGCCCTGATCGA
>JBHIDG010000249.1:0-4994 GCA_046760025.1 Woeseia sp.
ATCCAGTCATGGTAGATGCGGCGAATCCTCGCGCCCCGGTACAGGGTGGCAAGGGCACGATCGACGACCAGGCGAAAGTCGGTGTCCCCGCGCATCATCATCAGCCCATACGGCTCTAACGAGAAAACATCCGAACTGATTGCGTACGATCCGGCGTCCTCCGAAAGTAGCACCTGGCCAAGAATCATTGACCTGTCGGTTGCGTAGCCGTCAACCTTTCCGGCGTTCAGCAACTCCATTCCCTTTGCGTGCGTATCGATGATGCGTAAGGTAAGCCCGACTTCGTTAATTTCGCCGAACTGTCGTAACGCTGCATGCGTCGTCGTCCCTTCGATCACGGCGATTGTCTTGCCCTCCAGTTCATTGAATGACGCAATCGGTGACTTATTGAGAGAGACTATAGCGCCGCCGGTAATGAACGTCATCAGCGAAAAATCCACGCGTTCACGGCGAGACAGTGTGATCGTCGATGCCCCGCACTCGATGTCGACGGTGCCGCTTTCGACAGCGCTCAGTCGCTCCTCCGGCAGTACCAGCGGCACGTAGCTTATTTCCATGTCCTCGAGGCCGGCGGCCTTTTTTACAGCCGCGGCGACGGTGCGGCAAAGCGCGATCGTGTATCCCGCAGGGTCGCCTCCTTCATCGACAAACGACATTGGAGGCGCGTCCGGCACGAACCCGATCCTGAATTCGCCGGATTCGGCAATGCGCTTCAGTGTACCGGTCAATTCCTGAGCCTCACCGGCAGAGCAAAGCAAGCTTGCAGCTAGAAATACAATGGGCAGGCGTCGCATTTGAATATCCTTGCTGGTACGTGTCTCGAACTGGCCTTGATCTGACGCATATTAGCAAGATTCCGCGACGGGCGAATATGCGCGCTCTTGTCTCAAGGCGATTCGTCGGGAGACATCGTAACGGCGTCGGGCAGGTTCTCTCGTCCCACTCAGAAACGCCAGACGACGCCGAGCGAAGGTACTAATGGCAGCCATTGGGTCTCTCGGCTGGCGAGCGACCCGTCCGGGTTCAGGGAATATTCCGTGCAACACGGGTTTGTGCGATTGTACAGATTGCTGATCTCGAGGAACGCAGTCAGGTCGCCTCGCCGAACGTCGAACACCCTGCTGACGCGTGCGTCGAGCGTGTGAAATACCGAGTAACGCAGTGCGTCACGGCTGGTTGTGCCAAGAACCAGACTCTGTGTGCCGTCCGGGTTGGAAACGAATTGCGACAGCAGTTCCGTTTTCGGCCAGCCCGTGTGCAGCTCCCCTGCGGCGCTGAAGTCCCATTTGCCCCAACGCCAGCTCAGGCCGGCCTTGAGCGTTTGTGTCTGGTCCCAGCTTCGCTGTATGTCTCCCTTTTCGGTAGCGTCGTCTACCTCCGACCATGCGTAGCCGACCCACCATAGCAGGTCCTCTTCCGCGGAGCCCCGGGTCAGCGTCAGCTCCGCGCCGAACGCCTCCGCCCCTGTCGCATCCACTCGCACGCGGTCGAACTGCAGCTCCGGAACAAGCGTCAGGGAATTGAAGCTGTTCTCGAACCGGGGGTTAACGGTGCGAAAGCTCTTGCGGTAAAGCGTCAGATCGAGGTCGACCCCGGCCGCAAAACTGTGCTTCAAATTCAACACCGAGTGTTCTGCACGCTGGGCCGGAAAAAAATCCGGTAATCCATCGCTTAGTTGCAGCTCGTTGATTTCCTGCGCCTGATAGAACTGACCCCAGCCAAAGCGAAGGGCCGTCTTGCCGTTCATCTGATAGAGAATACCGGCCCTCGGACTGTACTGCCTGTCTTCTTCGGCGGTCGTATAGGTTTGCTGATCCCAGCGCAGACCCAGGTCTACCGTCAGCTTCTGCAACGGCTGCCAGCGAAACTCGGTGTATGCCGCATGCTGCGCGCCGGCCGGCGCCAGGGTGAAATCACGAGCCGTCACCGGCACGTTGTCCAGAACAGAGTCAAAAGGCGCCTGAACCGTCTTCAGCGAAGTGAACCGATACTCGGCGGCCAGGTCCTTGATATCGAGCCCGAAACGCAGCATCCAGCTCTTGGACGGCACCCAGCTCCAGTCCTGTCGAATCTCCAGGGCATGAAATTCCCTGAAATCCTCTAACGACCCTGCGACTATTCCCGGCAGGTTCAAACTGCCCACACGCCTGTTCGTGATATCGCTCGCCGCAATGATCGACTCACTCTGCAACGATGTCGTCCATGTCGCCAGCCATTTGACCCAAACCACCTGGTTCGCATACGACGCTCTTGCCCGTTCGGCGCGAGCGGTATCGGCCAGCGTAAGCTTGTCATGCGAAGCCAGGAAATTTGCGCTGATGCGGGACCTCGGCCCGAAGTCCCAGCCGAGGTGTGCGATATAGTCCTGATAGTCCAGGTTGCCGAATTCCGGTCTGACGACATCGATAATCAAGTCAAGATTCGCACGCCTCCCTGAAACCAGCCAATCGCCTTGCTGCGCGCCCCCGAACGTCCCCAGCGACAGTGCGGATGTGTTGAAAAAACTCAGCGCAAGTTCAGTTTGGACGGCTTTGTCGGGCTTGCGCATCTCGATATTCATCACGCCGCTCATACGATCGCCATAGCGCGCCGGATACGCGCCTGTGAAAAAGTCCATGCCGGCGATGGCGTTCGAATTGACGATCGTAGCAATCGATTGAAAGTCCTTGAGATGATAGGGCTCGTATAACCGCAAGCCGTCGAACAGAAACAGGACCTCGTTGACCGCGCCGCCTCTGATGTGATTGCGTGAGGAAACGCCGCCGCTGGCTGTTCCCGGCAAGCGGTTGGTGATACGCACTGCTTCCTCGGCGGTCGTCGGAATTCTGGTTGCCAGTTCCTGGTCCAGATAGGTGTGCGTCCCGGGATGCGAGTAATCCAGCCGGTGCAGGCTCGATGTCACGACGAGTTCCGGAATCGGGATCTCGTGGGACTGCTTCGTCCCTGCCGGACCCTGTCCGCGCCGGCGGTCATGGATTCTGGTAACCAGCAGACTGCCGGCCGGCCCGGCAATCGCGGTCAGTCCGAACGGCCGCAGCACATCGGGCAGCCCGTCTTGCGGGCGTTCCTGGTCGGGTTCCTCGACAAGCCGCAGATCGTCGCGGACGAGGTCACTGGTGTAGATGATCTTCAGTCCCTGCTCGTTCAGCGCATCCAGATAGTCGGCGAGCTTTTGCCCCTGCCAGGCCGTGGAACCTGCCATGGCAAGCTGAAGACTACCGGTCAGAATTAGCGCGGTCAGGCATCGAAATACGGATCGCATCGGGCGATCTTAAAATAACGGCCGTTGACCGCCAACAGCCTTGCGCGCTCGTTACGCAGCTATCGCTCGATGACTATGCTCCGCGCATCGATCCGGTAGCTGAAGGTAGTCGTCGTAAGCACTGACTCGAGTGCTTCGAGCGGCTCGAGATCAGATATCGGACCGTGCACCTCCGCCCGCATGGCCGACATTCTGAGGTCGGCGTCCTCGAATACCAGCTCCCGGCCGGTCTCGCGCGCAGCCCAGCGCAGGACGTCCAGAAGTGACTTGTTTTCGATATCGTATGCCGGCGCCAGCGCCGATGCCCAGTCCCAGTAGGCGTCGTGCGGCGCCAGCGCACCAAATACAGCGCCGTCTTGGGGCGTAAGCGTCATTCGCTCTCCCGCAACGGCAACGAACTTCTTGGAATTCTCTATGTCGACGCGACCCTCTCTCACCGCAACGTCGAGGCGAACATCGTCGACCGACACGGCGAACTGCGTGCCCACATCGGCGACGGACCCCATGGATGTCTCGACGATGATCCCGCCGTCCCTGTAGATGAATTCGCCCGTATCGGCATAAACTCTCCCGCGCACCAGCCGCAGCCGGTCCCGGGCGGTTAATATCACCGTCGTATTCTCGTCCAGACGTAACGACTCGTTGCGCGCCAGTAGCAGGCTGATTCCCTGACCCTCTCTCGTGGTCAGGGTATCGCCGGGCAGCACCGTATCGCCAAGGGACGGCAGGTCGCGGACTTCCTGGTCGCCTATCACCTTGACCACACTGGCTATCGGTATCGTCACCGCAGGCGGCGGGGCCGGCCGCAGCACCACAGTTATGGCCAGCACTACCGACGCAGCCACGGCCAACGGCAGCAGCCAGCGTCTGCCTCCGGCCACCGAAGGCATCCTCGTCCACTCACGACGTACACGCTTGTAGACACGTGCACTTTCGGGCAGCTGGGAACTGACCTTCCACTCACGCTTTACCCGCTCATAAACCCGTGATTCGATCTCCGGCGGAATCCGGGAGCGCGGGCCTGCGAGGCGAAGCAGCCTTGCCATCGTCGCCTCGTCGCGTCCGAAATCTTCGCCCCTGTTGGATTGCTTGTTCATAAATCCTTCTTGCGACAAATACTATCGTCGTCTACTTCGGTCCGTTCAATCGACCACGAAACCCGGCTCGAAATCCCATAACGATCGAAAGCCCTCTTTGAAGGCCTTGCGTGCCCGGCTCAACACCGACTCCGCCGCCTTCTCGCCTATATCCAGTTTCTCGGCAATTTCTCTAACGCTGTTGCCGTTGATGTACTTCATCTCCAGCGCAACAGCATATTTCGCCGGCAGGTGATCCAGCGTCGCGCGGACAAAGTGTGCGATCTCTTCGCGGCGCTGCGCCGATTCGGGACGGAATTCATTCCAATTCATCGATTCCAATGCGGCCTGTACGGCCGGATGATCCTCGATTGGAATCGGCTCGCGCATCTCGAGACGGCGTTGCCGGAAGACGGCATTCATCTCGTTCCGGCAAATCTGGCAAAGCCAGGTAAACAGGAGCGCTTCACCACGATAGCTGCTCATCTTCCGAACCACGATGCACATGGTCCTTTGTACGATTTCTTCCGCGAGTTCGGGATCGTTGTCCACGCGAGACAACGTAAACCTGAATAAGCGCGGAAAATATTCGCGAAAGAACGCGTCGAAGGCCTCCCGAGCCCCGCCCGCCACCCGGCGGGCGAGCGCTCGGTCCG
>JBHIDG010000250.1:0-4985 GCA_046760025.1 Woeseia sp.
GGTAATCGAATTACATGTTGCCCCGATGGAGCTTGGTGCTCTCTGGTGGACATCGGTTCTATAGACATTGCGCTCCTAACGGAGCGGAGAGGGGATCACAGATGGCTAAAATCGCTTTTCTCGGCGCCGGCACGATGGGCCAGCCGATGATCCGGAATTTCCTCAGGTGCGGACATGAGGTCACGGTCTATAACCGTACGCTGGAGAAGGCCCGCCCGCTGGAAGCCCTCGGGGCCGTGATTGTACCGACGGCCAAAGAGGCCGCGACTGGTGTCGACGTCATTGCCTCCAGCCTGATCAACGACGAAGCCTCCCGGGCCACGTGGACCGGGACCGATGGTGCGCTGCAGGCGGATCTCAAAACCGGTGCCTATGCGATCGAATCTTCGACCGTATCGCTGCAGTGGGTTTCCGAACTCAACCAACTCGCGACGGCGAAGGGCCTCAATTTCCTGGATTGTCCGGTTGCCGGCCGCCCGGACGTCGCGGCGGCGGGGCAACTCAAGATCTTTGCAGGGGGCAGAACGGAAGACGTGGAGGCGCTTCGCCCCGTGCTGGCAGCCATCGGCAAGAGTGTGATGCACGTGGG
Organism: Woeseia sp.; assembly: GCA_046760025.1. GTDB lineage: Bacteria > Pseudomonadota > Gammaproteobacteria > Steroidobacterales > Woeseiaceae > JACZWL01. Next base: position 590 of record JBHIDG010000250.1, read on the forward strand.
CGGCGTCGGCAGCGGCATTACCTTCAAGCTCATCTACAATGTCATGGGAGCGATTCATGTTGCGGCGTGCGCCGAAGGCATGTTCGCCTGTGAAGCTGCCGGCATCGATCTCGCTACGGCGGCCGAAGGTTTCTCGACCGGCGCTACCGGCAGCCCGCACGTTGCGCGTCATTCCCGGTACATGGCCGAAAGCAAGCATGAGGATCCGGTGCAATTCTCGGGACGCAATCGCATCAAAGATGTGGAATACGGCATCCGGCTTATCGAGAGTGTCGGCGCCCAGTCCGTGATCGGCCATGCGACCAGAAACGTTTTCCGGCAGATGCTGGAGCATGGGATGGGTGACCTCAACGACAGCGAATTGATCGATACATTGCGTGTCGCGCACAAAAAGGCCTCGGCCTGAACCCAAGATTCGGAGCTTCTTATGACCCAGCAAAGCAAGGTTTGGTGATGTCCACAGATCTCAATGTCAACGGCCAAGATGTGCAACTGGATACGAGTCCGGACACGCCGCTCTTGTATGCATTGCGTAATGATCTGGGCCTGAATGGCCCGAAATTCGGATGTGGGTTGGCGCAGTGCGGAGCTTGCACCGTGCTGATGGACGGAAAGCCGGTGCAATCCTGCGTGACGGCGCTCGCGTCTGCCGCCGGACACAGGATCACGACCCTGGAGGGCCTGGGGACCCGAGCGGCGCCTCACCCGCTGCAGACTGCGTTCATCAAGATGCAGGCCATGCAATGCGGCTATTGCGCCAACGGCATGATGATGAGCGCGGCGGCGCTGCTGGAAAAGAATCCGCATCCCAGTGACGAAGAGATCCGCAGAGCGTTGAGGGGCGTTCTGTGCCGCTGCGGCACGCATGGCCGGATATTGCGGGCGATCGGTGAGGCGGCCGGGAGTTATCGGGAAGACCAACCGTCATGACTACACGCCGAGAATTTTTCAAGGGCACCGGTTCCCTTGTTTTGTATTTCAGCATTGTGCCACCGAGCGCAGCTGCACAGCGGGGTACGACTGCTGAACTGCCACCGGCGCTCGCTTCCAACCCGAGCCTGGACAGCTGGCTTCGAATCGCCGCGGATGGAGTGGTCACGCTGTCTCCCGGTAAGTGCGAATTGGGTCAGGGTATTCAGACGGCCCTGGCCCAGATCGCCGCCGAGGAACTGGATGTGACGCTGGACCGTGTCCGCGTTGCGACCGTCGACACCGCCTACTCGCCGGACGAGGCATACACGTCGGGCAGCCGCTCGATTGAACGAAGCGGTGCCGCAGTGCGTACGGCAGCGGCCGAGGCGCGCGCTATTCTGATCGGGCTAGCCGCGGCTGAACTCGGCGTGGACAGCCGGAACGTCGGTGTCCGGAACGGGACATTCACGAAGGACGGTGCCGATACGAAGCTCGACTACTGGGCCGTGGTCGGGGAGCGCACGCTTGCGCGTCACGCGACCGGCTCGGCGCCGCCGAAAGACCCGGAGCAGTACCAGCTTGTCGGCAGGTCGGTTGCCCGTGTCGACATTCCGGCAAAGGCGTTCGCCGAAGCCGCCTACATTCAAGACATCCGTCTCGGGGGCATGCTGCATGCGAGGGTGGTGCGCGGCGGTGATCGCGAGGCAAAGCTGTCGTTGCTGCCGGGAGTTGATTCGGTCGCCCGGATCCCCGGCGTTGTCAAGATCGTGCAGGATGGTTCCTTCATCGCCGTCGTGGCGGATAGGGAGGAGCGTGCGATCGACGCCGCCGCAAAACTCGCGAAGCTGTGCCGCTGGCGCCGGCAGACACCGCTGCCGGAGCGGGCCGCTCTCAGCGAATGGCTGCGCAAGGCGCCGGCTGACGTCGAGGTAGTTGCGGAGCGAGGCGTCATGGGATCGGGAGACAGTGCACGGACGGTCAGCGCCAGCTACTCGCGGCCGTTTCTGGCGCACGCCTCGATCTCACCGTCCACAGCCATTGCTTACAAACAGGGTAAGCAACTCACGGTCTGGAGCCACTCGCAGGGTGTCTATCCGCTACGCGGTGCAATTGCGAAGGTTGTCGGCCTGAACGAGAACGATGTTCGTTGCATCCATGCGCAGGCAGCGGGTTGTTATGGACACAACGGCGCCGACGATGCCGCCTGCGACGCGGCGCTGATCGCAATGCAACTGGAGGACAGACCGATACGCCTGCAGTGGATGCGTGCCGATGAATTTCTCGGTGAGCCCTACGGTTCGGCCATGTCGACGCGGATCATTGCCGGCATAGACGCAAACGGCACGATTGTCGATTGGAGCTACGATGTCTGGAGCGGCACGCATTCGTCCCGCCCGCGGGGCGCGAAAGTTGCCGGTGGCTTGATTGCTGCGCGGCAAATAGCCCGTGCGCTGCCATTGCCACCGGTGTGGGATGTGCCCCGGCCGCGCGGTGGTGGTGACCGAAATGCCGTGGCGCTGTACGCGTTCGCCAATCAGCGCGTAACAAAGCACCTGGTGCGGGAGATGCCGATGCGCGTGTCTGCATTGAGAGCCCTGGGAGCCTATGCGAATGTGTTTGCCATTGAGTCCTTCATGGATGAGATTGCACACGAGCAGGGGGAAGATCCGATCGACTTCCGTATTCGTCACCTCACCGATCGACGCGCGATCGCTGTCCTGAACAAACTCCGTGAGCAGATCTCGGCGCCCGATATGTCTCCGGCAGCGCCACCGGCGGGCGTGGGCATAGGTATGGCAAGGTACAAGAACTCGGGCGCTTACTGTGCAGTCGCGATGCGTTTGCTCACGGACCGCGGCGAAATTAAACTGGATCGGGCTGTTTGTGCCGTGGATGCAGGCTTGGTGATCAACCCGGATGGCATCATCAATCAGATCGAAGGCGGTGTGATCCAGGCATCGAGCTGGACGGTCAAAGAGGAGATACGATTCGGGCGTGACGGCGTCGAATCGAAAGATTGGGCTACCTATCCGATCCTGACTTTTCCAGAGGTGCCGTCCGTCGAGGTTGCTCTGATCAACCGGCCGGATGAGCCGGCACTTGGTGCCGGCGAAGCCGCACAGGGACCGACGGCTGCCGCTATTGCCAACGCGGTGGCGCAGGCTGCAGGTAAACGCGTGCGCGATCTGCCGTTGACCAGGGCGCGATTGCGGCAAACTCGAACAGAGTCGTAGGCGTCGCATCTGGCACAGTTCCGGGTGCGTGTTTTTCCAAGGTATTTGATACGGCGCATTCGCCAACACTGACGGCAACGCTTTGTCTTGTGACATTGCTTGTATCGGTTTGCGCAAGCGATTCGAATGCGGCACAAAGCGACGGATCGGTCGCCGCTGCCGTCAATGACTCCAAATCCTTATGCCTCCAGCACGTCGATCAACCGCCCGTAATCGACGGCGTTCTCGATGACGCGGCCTGGGGCGAGGCCATTCACATCGACGATTTACACCAGTTTCGGCCCGTCGATCATGGAACGCCGTCGGAGAAATCGGAATTTCTTATCCTCTACGACGAGGACTTTTTCTATTTAGGTGCCCGTCTGTACGACAGTAATCCAGAAGCGATCAGCGCGCGACAGTTGGTGCAGGGTAAAACCCTAATGTTTGATGATGCGATCGAATTCCTGCTGGATCCGTTCAATACGCGCCGGACCGGGTATTGGTTTCAGACCAACCCCAATGGGATTCGCAGGGAGGGACTCTATGAAGGCCCGACCGAAATTAACCGTGACTGGGCGGGTATCTGGCTGGCCGAGGCGAGGATCGATGAAGCCGGCTGGACTGCGGAGGTGTCGATACCCTTCAAGACCTTGAGCTTCAGCCCGGACAATAGCAGGTGGGGATTCACAGTTGCTCGCACGATTGCGAGAAAAAAAGAGGAGATCGCATGGGCATCTTTTGATCGCGCCATCAATCCCGGTTCAGCCGGTTATCTTGACTGTATCACCGATATTCGTCAGGGCCGTGGTCTGGACACCGTGCCTTCCCTGGTTGTCAAACAGTCAAAAGAGTTCGCGGGTGGCGCTTCCCACAGCGAGCTGCAACCCTCGCTTGATGCATATTACAAGCTCACGCCGGCGCTGACGGCATCACTCACCCTGAATACGGATTTTTCTTCGACAGAGGTGGATGATCGCCAGGTGAACCTGACGCGGTTCTCGCTGTTCTTTCCGGAAAAACGGCAGTTCTTCAATCAGGATGTCGATATCTTCAGCTTCGGCGGCCTCGAGGAGAATGGCCGGCCGTTTTTCTCCCGGCGGGTCGGCTTGAGTGAGGACGGTGATCCTGTCGAAATTGCTGCCGGCGCCAAACTTACGGGCCGCGTCGGTCGCTGGAACATCGGCGTGCTGGACGTACTGCAAGGCGAGCATGCGGGTGTTGAGAAAAGTAATATCTTTGTCGGCCGTGTTACCGCCAACATACTGGAA
>JBHIDG010000251.1:0-4949 GCA_046760025.1 Woeseia sp.
AAAAACAGACTTTTTCAACAGCCTGCTAGGATTAATCGTGGATCGTTTTCCTCGGCTTGTATGCCGTTTAGTTCTTCGAGGATGGGAAACTGAACAGAACCTTCCAGGTTCCAATTACGCGACAGAAACCAGTGAAACGTCGGAGAAACGAATAGCCGATGGCCGCCGCTATCGACCAATTTGGCGCCGTTTTGCTCGTGGCGCCGGGTGTATTCGCCGTTCAGTTCCACGCCGAGATACAACTCCGGGCGCGGGTACGGCTGATGGTAGACCAGCCAGTTAGCGGAGAGGTTGTAGTTGAGGAAATCACCAAATTGGAAATTGCGCTCTCCCTCTGTGTTCTTCTTGTACAGCGCTGATAGGTGGAATGATCGGCTGTATTTCGAGAACCAACTGCCGCTCCAGCCGAGCAGAAAATCGGTGGACCCGCTGCCGAGTTGATCGGGCATGGGAAGCAGCCCGCCACCCGGCGCACTGACATCGGTATCGCCGGTTGCGACTTCAATCCCACCCACGACGGCGAACTGGCGCGTCCCACCCTGATAATTCTTTAGGAAGTAACGGTATTTGGCCGTCAGAATGATATCGTCCAGGCCGTCGACCGTGGGCGAGAAGGCTGGCGTGGACAGTTCCTTGCGAATATAGGGGAGGGTGACTCCCAAAGTCAGGTCACGGTTTAAGCCGTAGTTAAAGTTGGTTGGCAATAAATAGATATCCACGTCCTTAGTGCCATCTGGTCGCTGCAACTGGCGATTGACCAGCCGGGCGCTGATAAGCGAACCTTCAGGAAACAATGTCACTCCAGCGATGCTGTTGACCGGGTGCTGAGCGACTGCCGCGTACGGGTATCCCAACAGTAAAACTGCGCTCATCGAAGATACTAATGTCGTGAAACGTGGTTTCACACGACAATCCGATTGCCTCCGCGGAGCAATCTTACACAAGCCGGCCACTGCGATCTTTATTGGATCCACTTCAACCCCCGTCGTTGCAAGCCCAGCCTGATTGGCTCGGTAATGCGAGGAGGCGGCAGACATCTCGATTTTTCAAATCGTCCGCCTCTTCTATCGCCCTATTAACTCTACAACTTGGACTGCGCTCCAGGTCAAGCCCTTTCAGGTGCATATCCCGGCTGGCCGGTAGTCGCACTTTTTGTTGATGTGTTCGCAGAGCTTTGGATTTCAACGACTCCAGCCCGATGTCTGATTCGGTCCCGGGTCGGGAGAGTCGTTTCGAACGAGATCACAGTTCGCAGCAGCAAGCCTTGACCTGGAGTTAACTCCAAGGTGTAGACTCGACCGATTGATAAATCGTGTGTGTAACGAATAGCAGCAATGATCAAAAACGAAGTGGTACTGAAAGAGACCGGCTTAAGCTGGCTGACCCTGCTCGTTTCCGGCGGAACCCTGGTCTGCTGTGCGCTACCCGTACTATTGGTGAGCCTGGGACTGGGGGCAACGGTGGCGGCCTGGACCAGCAGTTTCCCGATGCTGATAGCGATATCCAAGCACAAGGTATGGGTATTTTCGGGTGCGGGTGCCCTTTTGCTGCTGTCGGGTTGGCTGCTATACCGGCCCGGTCGGGCCTGCCCGGGGGACCCGGAGCTGGCCCGCTTCTGCGCACAGGCGCAGGCTTGGAACCGACGTGTCTATTGGAGCGCACTCGTAATCTGGTGCCTGGGTTTCTTCGCCGCCTACCTGGCGCTACCGCTTCGGATCTGGCTGGATTCTTAGCCACCCGATGATTACGCACGTCGAGACTTTCGCAGGATTCGGATGACGGAGAAAGAGACTCACCGAATGAAAATTTGGGCCTCATGCGGTAGCAAATGCATGGCGACAGGCATCGGATCAGTCGCGTATCTGTTGAGTGCTGCGATCTGGGCCCACGACCCGATTTTCGGTATTGGCCCGCATGTACTTTTCAAGGGCGGCGTTGAGATTGCACCGGAAATGCACATCGAGAAGGGCGGCGACAACAGGGCGACAGAGACCGGATTGCAGATTACCTACGGGCTTACCGGAGACTGGGCTGCCGGCATCGAGTTGCCGTACGTGGACAAAAAGGCCGGTGCGGCGGCTGCCAGCGGCCGCGGAGACATCAAGGCGTTCACCAAGTATCGCTTTTGGCGCAATGACTCCCCCGGTGCTCAGGAATCTGCCGCAGTGCTGCTCGGGCTCGAATTGGATACGGCCGGTGACGACGCCAATCCAGCACTGGGGACGGGCAGCACGGATACGATTCTCGGCCTGACGTACGGATACGAAGGGCGAAAGTGGTACCGCTGGGCGAGTCTCCGCTACCGGCGCAACGGTACGAACGACGCCGGCCTGCAGCGTGGAAACACGGTCTTGTTCGATCTGGTCGGGGGCATTCGGTTCGAGCCCACGGGATATCTGGAGCCGGATACGGTGTGGCTCTTGGAACTCAATGGTGAGTACGGTGACCGTGCCGATGTTAACGGGGCCAGCGTGGCAAACACAGGCGGCACGGAGTGGTTCGTATCGCCAGGCATTTTCTGGACCAAGCGCAATTTTGCGATTAAGGCCGGTGTTCAGATTCTCATCGCCAGCGACTTAAATGGTTCCCAGGATGAGTCCGATGTTCGAGCGAGCCTTACACTTGAGTGGCATCTTTAAGGCGGCGGATTGAGCGCGCCAGAGGTGAGACCGTGAAACAACTTATTGGGTCGGCTCTTTTGTCTTTGGCGATAAGCACGGCGGCGTTGGCCGACGGGATGATTTATCACATCTTCGCGGACGGGCTGACATGCCAGCAATGCGCCTTGGCTATCGCTAAACAGCTACGGAAAATCGAGGGCGTTGAGCGGGTCGACATTCTGTCCGAGAGGGGCATTGTCAATGTGCGCATGGCGGACGGTTATGCACTTAGCGAACATCAGGCGGCGACGATGTTTGCCGACGCGGGCGTGACTTTCCGGCGTATGGAGCAACATCCCGTTGGTGCTGGCGGGTCCGGAAGCACCGTGCTACCGCCCGTGGTTGGAGTTAAGGAAACATCCTAGTGAAGAAGTTGATAGCGCTGATGATGTTAGCCTTAATCTGGAGTGCTGCGACCTTTGCCGATGGTACCCAGTACCAAATGCGGGTTGATGGCCTGGCCTGTCCCTACTGCGCCTATGGAATTGAAAAGTATCTGAGGAAGATCGACGGCGTCGAGAAAATCGATATCGACCTGAACAACGGACTGGTAACGGTGAATGTGTCCGCGGGCGTGACGCTCACGGACGCGCAGATGGCAAAACTGTTCAAGGACGCCGGATTCACTTTTCGCAGCATGGTAGCGGTGCCGCTGGACGAGAAGACAGCACAATGATCGATGGACCGGATTAAGAATTCCGTATCGGGCATGAGCGAGCTGGTCCTGTGTGTGTTTAGTGCTGATCACAACGTCTACATTGTTAAGTGCACTTCGCGTTACAAATGCGGATAGCTAGCCTCGCGCTGTGGCTTTTCGGCAAACTCACTCTTGACCGTGATGTCCAGAGACTGACCACCAAATTAGACAAGACAAAATTGTGAAGCCGATTCAAGTTGAAGTTTTTTCTTCCCCGGGCTGTAGCAGATGCGGGCGGGTATTCAGGATGTTGGAGTCAATCACTCGCGGGTTTGGTGCCGGGCGCATCGCGTGGCGCGAAGTGAATGTTTTGGACGAATTGGATTACGCCGTCAAGCTGGGCGTGTTGTCTCTGCCGGCAATCGTTATCGATGGTAAGTTGATTTTCACGAGTCACCCGTCCGCAAGTAAGTTACGGGACGCATTGGATGCGCGGCTGAGAGACCAAATCGAATGAGGATTTCCGATCAGTGGCGCTACTGCAAGTTTCGCTAGTCTAGATTCATCCATCTGGTCATTGAGATTATACGAGGCACGGGCAAACATAATGAAAACTTACCGAATAGGGGAAGTGACCGGAAAAATTGGCGTTAGTGCGGACACGTTGCGCTACTACGAAAAGATCGGACTGCTTCCGGCTATTAACCGGACGGCCTCCGGGACGCGTGCATATCTCGAAAGGGATCTCTCGCGTCTGCGATTTATCCGGCGGGCGCAGAAAATGCGGTTCAGTCTCAAAGAGATTGCCGAGTTGCTCAAGATGCGTGAGGACCCGCAGCACGCCCGCGACGAAGTACGCAAACTCACACGAAGTAAGTTGACCGAGGTAGAGGAATACCTGGACGATTTGCAGTTCTTGCGTAACGAGCTGCAGCTGCTTCTCAATCTTTGCGTTGCAAGCGAGGACGGGTGCCCAATCATCGAAAGCATTGATCAGGGAGAACGCTGATAGATTTCGTTCAACGCGAGTCCGAACATCAGCTGGAGCACGATCATGAGATATCTGTTTGCATTAACAATTCTTTCTACGTCGTTTGCAACCAATGCTGGGACGGGCCCGCTCGACTACCACCTCGAGGTCAATGGCATGGTATGTGCGTACTGTGCCTACAACGTCTCGAAGCAGCTGAGGTCTATCGATGCAATCGTACCGGAATCCGTCGATGTCGATCTCGATCAGGGCGCGATAAAGCTACAATCCGAAAAGGAACTCGACCAAGCGGAGCTTGCCGACTTGCTATTACAAGCGGGGTTCGAACTAGGGTCGGTGACCGAAGCGGTGGCATTGACTCCGCAGGCTCGCAGGCATTCTGACGAAAGAGTTTTTTTGAGCGTAACGATGGATCCCGATGGGCTCAGCGATGGCGAATTCAACTTGGTGCTGGAGGCGCTCGGCGATATTGTGGTGCAGCGATCAGGTCGAATTTCTATCGTCGGCCCAACCGAATATGAAGTGGCGATCCTCAAGCCCGTTTTGGCAGGTCGGAAGACGGTCATAGAAGTTGAGTACGACCCCACAAATCGGCCTGATCAGCCCATAGTCCTGTCTGTGTCAGTGAATTCAATGAAGACACGTGAATAGTGCTGCTTTA
>JBHIDG010000252.1:0-4941 GCA_046760025.1 Woeseia sp.
CGGCATGCCGAAGTAATCGTCAGCCCGGTCCGCGCGCATTGCGTCAGGGTAGGTAATGCGGCCTTCGGATTCACCGCCGGAGACGCAGGCGACCAGCAAGGCGACAACTGCTGACAGTAAGACCGATCCGGAATGCAACGTGTCGGCTAGCCTGGGTGTTGCGGCAGTCGGCATGTCTGAACAACCTTCACAGAAGTCACGGCTAGGACGCAGCGCTGATCTTGTCGACGCCACGCATGTAAGACTGCAGCATTTCGGGTACACGGATGCTCCCGTCCGACTGCTGATTATTCTCCATGACGGCGATCAGGGCGCGGCCAGCGGCGACGCCCGATCCGTTCAGCGTGTGCAATAACTCCGGGCGACCGGTCTCGGGATTCCGCCATCGCGCCTGCATGCGCCTGGCCTGGAAGTCCGTGAAGTTGCTGCAGGACGAGATTTCCCGGTAGTTGTTCTGGCCGGGCATCCAGACCTCGATGTCGTAGGTTTTCGCCGATGCAAATCCCGTATCGCCTGAGCAAAGCGTGACGACCCGGTAAGGCAATTCGAGCCTCTGGAGAATCATTTCCGCATGGGCGGTCAACTCCTCCAGCGCGTCATACGACTCTGCCGGCGCGACAAATTGCACGAGTTCGACTTTTTCGAACTGGTGCTGACGAATCATGCCGCGCGTGTCCTGGCCGTAGGAACCGGCTTCCGAGCGGAAACAGGGAGTGTGTGCAGTCAGCCGCTTCGGCAGTTCCCCCGCTTCGAGAATCGTTTCGCGAATCAGGTTTGTAAGCGGAACCTCGGCCGTCGGAATCAGATAAAAGGGCGTCTCACCTTCCGTCTTGAAGAGGTCTTCCTCGAATTTCGGCAGTTGACCGGTACCTTGCAGCGCAGTTGCCTGAACGAGATACGGCACGTAGGTTTCCTCGTAACCGTTCTCGCTCGTGTGCACATCGAGCATGAACTGGATCAACGCCCGATGAAGCCTGGCTAGCGGGCCGTGTATGACGGTAAACCTCGATCCCGAGACGCGGCTTGCCGATTCGAAATCGAGCAGGCCGAGCGATGTGCCGAGGTCCACGTGATCCTTCGGCTCGAAATCGAAATTCGGAAGATCACCCCAGCGACGGACTTCGTCATTGTCCGCCTCATCGTTTCCTGACGGGACGTCGTCGTGTATCAGGTTTGGCAAGCCGAACTCGATAGTGCGGAGGGCCTCCTGCACCTCGCTCAGTCTTGCCTCGCTCTCGTCCAGACGATCGCCGAGATCCTTCACCGCGGCGAGCAGCGGCTCAACGTTTTCGCCCTTGGCCTTTGCCTTGCCGATCGCTTTCGCGCTCGTCTTGCGCTCGTTGCGAAGCGCCTCGGTGTCCACCTGCAGCGACTTGCGTTGCTCCTCGAGCGCCAGATAGGCATTGGCGTCGAAGTCATGGCCACGCCTGGCCAGGTTGGCGGCAACGTCGCCGGCAGATTGTCGAAGCAACTTCGGATCGATCATTTTTCACGGTTACGGCGGGCAATTTCCCTGAGTCTTTCGCCGATCTTGACCTCAAGACCACGAGGCACGGGATGATAATACGTCTGTTCCGGCATGTCGTCGGGAAAATATGTTTCGCCGACTGCAAGTGCGTCGTCTTCGTCATGCGGGTAGCGATAGTCCTTACCGTAGCCCAGCTCCTTCATCAGCCTGGTCGGTGCGTTGCGCAGGCGCATCGGCACTTCCAGCGATCCGAACTCCTTTGCATCGGCCTGTGCAGCTTTAGCGGCTTTGTAAACGGCGTTGCTCTTTGCCGCACATGCAAGAAAAACAATCGCCTGGGCCAGTGCAAGCTCGCCTTCGGGGCTGCCGAGCCTCTCGATAGTCTGCCAGGCATCCAGGGTGATGCGCAGTGCCCGCGGATCGGCGTTACCGATTTCTTCGGATGCAGCCCGAACCATGCGTCGGGCGATATAGCGTGGATCGCAGCCGCCGTCCAGCATGCGCATCAGCCAGTACAGCGACGCATCGGGGTCCGATCCCCTGACCGATTTATGCAGTGCCGAGATCTGGTCGTAGAAGTACTCGCCCTGCTTGTCGAAACGGCGACGGCCTCCCTGAGCGACTTCCTCCGCCACGCTCTTGTCGACCTTGAGTCCGGATTCCGACTCGGGGGCCAGATCGGCGGCCAGCTCGAGCAGATTCAGTGCGCGCCGTGCGTCGCCATCGGCGGCGAGCAGTATGAGTTCCATCGCATCATCCTCGACGGTCACCGAGCGATCGCCCAGCCCGAACTCCGTGTCCGCAAGTGCCCGCCTGACGATGCCGGACAGCGCCTCGATATCGAGCGTCTTCAGCACATATACGCGCGCCCGTGACAACAGTGCATTGTTCAGCTCGAACGAAGGATTCTCGGTGGTCGCACCGATGAAGGTGAGCGTACCGTCCTCGACGAACGGCAGAAACGCGTCCTGCTGGGACTTGTTGAATCGATGCACCTCGTCGAGAAACAGAATCGTCGATCGATTGTGCAAACGGCGCTCACCGTCCGCTTCATCCACCGCGCTGCGAATGTCCTTGACGCCGGCCATGACGGCGGAGAATGCAATAAAGCGGGATGCCGTCGTCTCGGCGATCAGGTGAGCCAGCGTTGTCTTGCCCGTTCCCGGTGGCCCCCAGAAGATCATGGAATGGGCCTTGCCCTGCTCCAGCGCGCGCCGCAACGGCTTGCCGGGCGCCAGTAGGTGAGACTGACCGAAGAAGTCCTCGATCCTGGAGGGTCGCATGCGATCGGCCAGCGGACGCCCTGCCGTCATATCCTGCTCCCTGGCAAACAAATCAGTCAACGCCAACCTTGTCTCTTGTGAGCCATTGCTCGAAGCGCAGGGACCATCCGCCGAGGCCGGCAACGGCAATGACGAGCCCGATGCCGGCCCCGATCATATCCGCGATGAGGTCGATCCATTCGCCCATCCGGTAGCTGATCATTCTCTGGCAGACCTCGATCAATGCACCGAATGCCGTCAGGCCGACCGCGAGTCGCCAGTAAGAGCTGCGCTCGTATTGACCCGAGAACCACAGTGCGAGGACCAGAAAGGTCAATAGGTGCAGCCATTTGTCGAGCATCAGAAATTTCGCTTGTGGCAAATAGGGCCACAGCCACAAAGTCGGCATTACCGCCGCCGCCCACACGACACTCAAAATGAGTATGCCAGCCAGCCGCCAACGATTCTTGTGACGCAGCGGCAGCATCTATGATTCCGCCGCATCGCCCGTCTTGATCTCACCGATCCTGGCCGGCGTGCCGACAACGTCGACATCGTCGGGCGGCACGAACTGAAATCGCGCTGCATCGATGTCCTTGTTAAGTGACACGTCGAACAACGCGATCAGGGTTGTCTGTTCGAGATTGTCGTAAAACATCATCCGCGTGAGATTACCGTCATCGAATCCAAGCTCTACCTTGCTGAATCCGCTCTCCGTATCTTTCGGCCGCAATCGAACCCAGACCGTACCACGATCGCTGAAACTGCCGATGTAACTGAACTGATCGAGCGCGCCCTGCGATCCACCGAGTAACAGGGCCGGTGTGTTGCTCAGAAGCTCTCCCTGCGGCTTGACCGTCACTTGCGCGAGATCGACATCGTAGCTCCATACATTCAGTCCGTCGGCAACGAGAATCTGCTCATAGGGCTCCATGTAGACCCAACGAAACTGTCCGGGACGCCGAATTTCGAGTGTGCCGTTCGATTGTTCGACGAGCTGATTGTCTGCGTCGACCAGCGATTGTTCGAAGCGTCCGGAAAGCGTTTGAACATTATTGACGAAGTCTTCGACGAGCGTCCGGCCGTCGGGCTCGGCCGCGTGGGCCGAAGCGAGCAAGCTGAGCCCGAACAGGGCGAGAAACGGTTTGTCGCGGCTCAATCCAACCTCGCAGAAATGTCAACCGTGTGCCGCCGGGGGAATCAGGATCTCGCGGGTTCCGTTCGGCTGCAGCGGCCCGACAAGGCCTGCTTGTTCCATCGACTCGACCATTCGTGCCGCACGGTTGTAGCCGATCTTGAGCCGGCGTTGAACGCCGGAAATCGAGGCTTTGCGCGTCTCCATGACGATCTGCACGGCCTGGTCATACAGTGGATCCTCCTCCGCATCGATACCATCGCCAGGCGGCCTGTCAATACCGGCAAGTCCCGGTGTTGGACGGGTCGGGGCACGCAAAATTTCATCGATGTAGCGCGGCGACCCGCTTTTCTTAAGGTTCCGGACCACCGAGTGGACTTCATGATCGGCCACGAACGCGCCATGAACCCGGATCGGGACGGACGTGCCCGGCGGCAGGTAGAGCATGTCGCCATGCCCGAGCAGAGTTTCCGCACCCATTTGATCGAGTATCGTCCTCGAGTCTACTTTGGCCGATACCTGAAACGCGATGCGACAGGGAATATTCGCTTTGATAAGCCCCGTGATGACGTCGACAGACGGTCGTTGAGTTGCAAGCAGCATGTGTATGCCCGATGCCCGTGCTTTTTGCGCGATTCGGGCAATCACCTCTTCGATCTTCTTGCCGACAACAATTTGCAGGTCGGCCAACTCGTCGACGATGATGACTATAAACGGTAACGGCGTAAGCGTCGGATGTTCTACGGGGTTGTCCTCGTCTGCGATGGATGGTGGCGTGAAAGTCGGATCGGAAATCGGACGGCCCGCGGAAATAGCATCTTTCACCTTACGGTTGTAGCCACCGATATTGCGAACGCCCAGTGCCGCCATCAGCCGGTAGCGGCGATCCATCTCACCGACGCACCAGCGCAAGGCATTCGCTGCTTCTTTCATGTCGGTGACCACCGGTGTCAGCAGATGTGGAATACCCTCGTAAACCGACAGTTCGAGCATCTTCGGATCAACCATGATGAGGCGAACGTGCTCCGGACTCGCTTTGTACAAAAGGCTCAGCACCATCGCGTTGATGGCTACCG
>JBHIDG010000253.1:0-4910 GCA_046760025.1 Woeseia sp.
GGCTGATGGCATGGGACTTGCTTTGAATACCATGCCCAAGCGAAGTGTAACTGGAATCGGCAACCGGAAAATCGATACATACAGGATTTAGACGCCAGAAGAACAATAACTACAAAAACAAAAAGATCCAGATCCAATAACAATAATATGTCTGTATCTGGTTACCGAATTCACAGTTACCTCTTTAATAATAATAAAGAGTCATTAGCCCCGCCGCTTCCAGCCGCGGGGCTTTTTATTTGGACTGCGGACTCTGGCAATCTTGGCACTTAATCGCCAAGCCTGAGTCTACAGTCGCCATCGTTTGACAATACCGGAAACACCATGCCATCAAAAGTCGTTCCGATTTTCGTCCTCCTCGCGGTGACTGCCTGTCATCAGCAGGCAAGTGAGCCGGCCGGCGAAACGCAGGCCGCCGGTCGTTCTATTTACCAAAATGCCCTCGTTCATCCCAATCGGCGGGCTGCCGACCATGCGCGTGATGCCGGCAGAAAACCGGCCGAGGTTCTCGAATTCTTCGGCATCGAATCCGGCATGACGGTGCTCGACCTCTTTTCGGGGGGTGGCTACTACAGCGAGCTGCTGGCCTATGTCGTCGGCCCGGACGGCAAGGTTGTTGCACACAGCAACAAGGCCTATCTCAACTTTGTCGGCGACGAATTCAATGAGCGCTACGCCGACGGACGGCTCAGCAACGTCGAGGTGCTGATGGCCGAGAATAACGAGCTGGAATTGCCGGCCGATGCGTTCGACGCCGTCACGATGATCCTGACCTATCACGACCTGTTTTACGTCAGCCCGGAGAACGGCTGGCCGAAGATTGACGGACCAAGGCTTCTTGCCCAATTATTCAAAGGAATGAAACCCGGTGCCGTACTCGGGGTTGTCGATCATTACGCCGAGGCCGGTTCGCCGCGCGAGACCGGTAACACTGTGCACCGCATCGACCCCGGCATTGTCATTTCCGAACTCGAAATTGCAGGGTTCGTGCTGGACGGTAAAAGCGATATCCTGCGAAACATGGATGACGATTACAACAAAATCGTTTTCGACCCGGAACTTCGAGGCAAGACGGACAGATTCGTGCTCCGCTTCCGCAAGCCCGAGTAGGAGATCGTCCTGACGAGCGGCGTTCGAAGCACCGGGATATCTCCCGGAAGGACAAGTCTATAACATGAAATATCTGATCATCCTCGCAACCGCCGTAACGCTTCTGGCCTCAGACTGCGCATACGAAACGGCCCCGGATTACGACGAGTATGAGATCAACGCCCTGCAGACCCTGATGCAGCAGGGCGACCTCACAGCAAGAGGGCTGGTCGAGTCTTACCTGCGAGCCATCGATCGCAGAGACCGCAGCGGTCCGGCGCTCAACTCGATTATCGAGCTAAACCCCGACGCCCTGGCCATCGCCGATGCGCTTGATCGCGAGCGACAGGCCTCGGGCCCGCGCGGTCCGCTACATGGCATCCCCGTCGTGCTCAAGGCGAACATCGACACCGGCGACAGCATGTCGACCACGGCCGGCTCGCTGGCGCTGAACGGACACCGGTCACCGGATGATGCCTTTCTCGTCAAGGCACTTCGCGAGTCGGGCGCGATCATTCTCGGCAAAGCCAACCTGAGCGAGTGGGCCAATTTCCGGTCAAAGGATTCGTCGAGCGGCTGGAGCAGCCTGGGCGGACAAACCAGAAACCCCTATGACCTTGCGAGAAATCCCTGCGGCTCATCCAGCGGTTCGGCGGTCGCCGTGGCCGCAAACCTGACGACGCTTGCCGTAGGTACCGAAACCAACGGATCGATCATCTGCCCTGCCGCCATCAACGGCATCGTCGGGATAAAGCCTTCGCTGGGGCTGGTCAGCCGCGACGGCATCATTCCGATCGCTCATAGCCAGGACACGGCGGGACCCATGGCGCGCACGGTCAGGGACGCGGCCATGTTGCTCGGTGCGATGGTGGCCCGCGATACTGCCGACCCTGCAAGCGCGTCACGGCCCGCCAACCTGCCGGACTATGCAGAAGGCCTGAGCAAAGATGCACTTGCGGGCAAACGAATCGGAGTATTGCGAAGCTATTTCGGCGCCGGCAGAGACGCGCGCGTGGAAAAGGTCCTGGCTGACAGCGTCGAAATGCTGAAATCCGGCGGCGCCAGTATCGTCGACCCGGTCGAGATCGACATCAGCGGCCTCGGTGACGAGCGGTATCAAGTATTGCTGTACGAATTCAAGACGGATCTTGCTGCCTACCTGGAATCATCAAACGCCCGATTCGAGAATCTGGAACAGATCATCGAGTTCAACACGGCCAATGCCGGTACAGTCATGCCGATCTTCGGCCAGGACATAATGGAGGACGCACAGGCCAAAGGACCGCTTACGGAAACCGGATACATCGAAGCACTCGAGAAGATTCAGCGTATCACGAGGGACGGGATCGACAACGCGCTCGGCGAGCATGCGCTGGACGCGCTGATCGCTCCATCAAATGGCCCTGCCTGGATGACGGACCACGTGCTGGGGGACGTCGCCTACGGCGTCGGAAGTTCCACGTTCGCAGCCGTTTCCGGATACGCAAACATCACCGTCCCGGCGGGCTTCGTGTCCGGTCTGCCGATCGGCGTGTCGTTCATTGGCGGGGCCTTCAGCGAGAAGACCTTGATCGATATCGCCTACGCCTTCGAGCAGGCGAGTACGGCCCGCCGCCCACCTCCATTGGAATAGCCAGACTATTGTTCGAACTGGGAACCGGTCCCTGTATTGCCTGAATCGACGGCGTTCTAATAGCACGATGTTCCGGGCGATTCGAATAGGCTTGTTGCTGCTGGTCCTCTTTTTTGTCGCCGTCAGCAGCTGGCTGACACAGGCGCGGAGCACCGACTGGAATAACAGCCTGTGGGTGAAGATCTATCCGATCAACGGTGACGGCAGCCCGGTAAGCCGAAGGTACATCGACAGTCTCGGCGTCGAGACCTTCAAGGCTATCGAGGTGTTCGTCGCCCGCGAAACAAAAAAGTACGGGCGTGGGCTGCGTCGGCCGGTGAGGATCGAACTGGGCTCGCCGATCCGGCAGCAGCCGCCTTTGCTGGGGCCTGCCCCGAGTCTCGTCGGCGTCATGCTGTGGAGCCTGAAGATGCGCTGGTGGGCCAACCGGTCTGCCAGCGACCAGGATGATCCGGCACCTGACGTTCGAATCTTCGTTCGGTATCACCGACCGCAAACCGACTTTGTCCTGG
This sequence comes from Woeseia sp., assembly GCA_046760025.1. GTDB lineage: Bacteria > Pseudomonadota > Gammaproteobacteria > Steroidobacterales > Woeseiaceae > JACZWL01. The sequence continues at coordinate 3,235 of JBHIDG010000253.1, forward strand.
AGGACTCCGTGGGCCTGCAAAAAGGCATGGTCGGTGTCGTCAATGCTTTTTCCGGGCGGCGCCAGGCTGGCACGAATAATGTCATCATCGCACACGAGTTCTTGCACACGCTCGGCGCAACCGACAAGTACAACCCTGCGAATGGACAGCCTGACATGCCATCGGGAATCGCGGAGCCGGATCGAAACCCGCGGTTTCCACAACGCTTTGCCGAGATCATGGGAGGCAGAATCGCGGTATCGGAATCGGAAGCGACGATGCCGAAAAATCTTAAGTCCGTCGTCATCGGCGCCGACACGGCACGGGAAATCCGCCTGCTGAAATAAAAGCCTGGCTGGGCTAGTCTGCGCCCATGAGCGACACGACAACCGCCGCCCTTGCGTGCTGCAACCTGACAGTGTCCGTCCCCGGCCGCACCTTGGTCGAAAACCTGGAGATGAACGTCGCGAACGGCGAGTTTGTCGCGGTGCTGGGACAGAACGGCGCGGGAAAGTCCCTGACACTGCACACGCTCGCGGGCCTCCGCCGGGCAGAGTGCGGGGAGGTCAGGTTGCTCGGCTGCAACCTCGAATCGACACAGCGCCGGGACATCGCAAGAAAACTCGCCCTGCTGCCCCAATATTCCGAGGACGTATTTCCAGCGACCGTATTTGATACCGTGCTGATAGGACGGCACCCGCATGTTGGTCTGCTGCAGTGGGAATCCAGGGAGGACCAGCGGATCGCGAGTGAGGCCCTACAACAAATGGACCTGGCATCCATGCAAGAGCGCGATGTCAGCACCTTATCCGGTGGCGAACGTCGCCGCCTCGCAATCGCCCAAACCCTGACTCAGACGCCGGTCGTCTATCTGCTCGATGAGCCTACGAATCACCTCGACCCGCAGCATCAGCTGGACGTTTTGAGGATTTTCCGACGTCAGGCAATGTCCGGAGCGACGGTTATTGCCAGCCTCCACGACGTCAATCTCGCCGCACGATATGCTGATACTTGCCTGCTATTGTTCGGCGACGGGCGCTGGGAGCTTGGCAGTACGGATTCGGTACTCTCCGAGGAACGACTCACCGAGTTGTATTCAACACCGATGGAGGCGGTCGCCTGGCAAGATACGCGGCTATTCGTGGCCGCAGGATAACTTAGGTGCCGGAGCAAACTTTCCGATCTTTCCTTTGGTCGAGGACATGCAGAATGAGCTCGCAAGTCAGGAAAGTTCGGAAAGTTTGCTCCGGCACCTACTATTGAAGCCTGGCCAGCAGCGCCTCATGCAAGACCGGATTGGCCGCCAGGACGGATGTGGTTTCGAGCCCGGGTCCGCCGCCTTCGAGGTCCGTAAAAACGCCGCCGGCTTCTGTCACGATCACGAACAACGCCGCGATATCCAGAATATTCACATCAGATTCGATGACAGCGTCGATCTTGCCTGCCGCCAGCAGGTGATAGTGATAAAAATCGCCGTAGCCGCGAATCCGATCGACGGTCGTCACAACGTCACCCAGTTTTTGCCAACCGGCGCCGCCCGCGAGCGTTTTCAGGTTGCCGGTCGACAACGATGCTCGTTCCAGACTGTCGACTTCGCTGACCCGCAGAGTATCCCCGTTGAGCCAGGCACCCTTACCACGCTCGGCCCACGCCAGTTCGTCCATCAATGCGCTGCTCGAGACGCCGAGAACGAGTTC
>JBHIDG010000254.1:0-4858 GCA_046760025.1 Woeseia sp.
GATGACAGCAAAACCAATGTTGCGGCCTTGACGACAGCGACTACTAACGTCGGCTTCCCGTCCCGAGTCATTGAGTAGAAGTCCGCCATGGACGACAAACCCATCGCCATGCTTGTCACTGCCGCGATCATTTGCCCTATTTGCATGCTGTCCATTCTCGCGCCAGCTTTCCTGGGTTCCGCGGTGGCCTGGGTGTCTGCCTGGTTCAGCGGCTTCGATCCCGTGGCGGCCACGGGCCTGGCGGTCATATTCGCCATTCTCGTATACGGATTTTCTCGACGGCGGCGGCACCGCCGTGGAGTGGCTGACGGATGAGCAATCAACGCACCGACGAAATGGTCCAGGTCCTGACTCGGAACGGTGGCCTGATGGACTACGGAACGGACAACCTGCATCTCCTTGTTCGGGTTGTACGGGTATTGGCGAAAGGCCGTCCGGTGACGACGAACCAAGTGGACGAGATCGTCGACGAACTCGGGATCGATCCAGACGCATCGGAACAATTTCTGCAAACGGTGGCGGAACGTGATGATGATGACAACATCGTCGGTGCCCTGGGACTGTCGTTGAAGCAACATCCGCACCGCTTCATCGTCGGTGGGGCGCAGATGACGACTTGGTGCGCGCAGGACACGTTATTCCTGCCCGTTATGCTGCAACAACTCGCCACCGTGGAGACCCAGTCTCCCGTCAGCAAAAAGAAGATTCGGATCACCGTGGGACCGGATGGCGTAAAGGAAGTCAGCCCGGCTGGCGCCGTCATGTCCACGGTCATCCTCGACCCGGACAACATCGACTTGAATACGCCGACTGATATTCAAATGAATTTCTGCCGCAACATCCATTTCTTCGCTTCCGAGGAAGAAGTCGAACAGTGTGCCGCCGGCAGGGGCGATATCGAAACCCTTTCTTTGGAGGAGGCCTTTGATCTCGGATACCAGTTGTGGCCCGAAGCCTATTCGTACGCGAAGGCTCTCTCTGAGGCGGCGTGACGAATTGATCCGGCACTCGGCCCAAAATTGGCCGCGCCAGAGGTCCCGCTCCGGCCTTGCTGAATGACGAAACGAGGAGCCATCATGAGCGACAGCAACAAGAAACAAATGAAAACGGGAATCATCGGGACCGTGGTAGCGGCGCTTTGCTGTTTCACGCCAGTCCTCGTCGTCCTCTTTGGAGCGATTGGTCTTTCTGCTTGGCTTGGCTGGATTGACTACGTTCTGTTCCCGGCTCTGTTCACTTCCATGGGTCTGGTCGCCCATGCGCTTTATTTGCGAGCCGGTAAAGTCGGCACGCGGCCCACGGGATATATCCTGGCGGCCGTTGTCGCGCTATCGGCTCTTCTCTTCTGGCTTGAGTTCAGGTTTGCTGTGCGCATTTCCATTGCCGCCGCCACCGCCGTCGCTGCGTACGCCTATTATCTACGCTCCGCGACCACTCGGCGCGTTAGCCTTTCGTCTTAAATATCCCGACGCAAACAGAAAATGGAATGAGAAAGTGAAAACATTAGATACGGATAACCAATACGATCTCGCGGTGATCGGGGCCGGGTCTGCGGGATTTTCTGCGGCGATCACCGGCGCGGAGCTTGGCGCGAATGTCGCGTTGATCGGCGAGGGCACGATTGGCGGCACCTGTGTCAACGTCGGCTGCGTGCCGTCGAAGAACCTGATCCGGGCGATGGAATCCTTGCACCACGCGAAGGCCGCGCAGCGGTTTTCCGGCATCCGTGGTGACGCGGAAATAACCGATTGGCGGGCGGTCATAGCCCAGAAGGACGAAATCGTTACCGACCTCCGCCAGGGCAAGTACATCGATGTCCTGCCGTCCTATAACAACATCGCCTACATCGATGGGTCTGCGGGGTTGGGTTCAGATGTCATTGCCGTCAACGGTGAGAAGCTGGAAGTCGGCAAGATTATCATCACAACCGGGGCTTCCCCCGCTGTACCGTCGATACCCGGCATTGAAGATGTTTCCTTCCTGACCAGTACGACCGCACTCGAACTTGACCAGTTGCCAAAATCTCTCCTGGTAATCGGCGGTGGCTACATCGGGGTCGAGCTGGCCCAGATGTTTGCCCGTGCGGGTGTCAAGGTCACCATCGTCTGCCGCAGCCGTTTGTTGCCTCATGCGGAACCGGAGATCAGCGATGCGCTTGCGGATTTCCTCTCCGATGAGGGCGTGACCATCCTCCGGGGCGTGTCTTACCAGTCGATCCGGCCTATCCGAAACGGTGTCGCGCTTTCACTGACGATTGAAGGAAAGGATAAGGTCGTCGAAGCGGAAGAGGTTCTCGCCAGCGTCGGCAGAAGCCCGAATACGGATGGACTCGGACTTGGAAACAGGGGAGTGGACCTCCGCCCCGATGGCGGCATCCAGGTCGACGAATATCTTCGCACCACCAACCCGGACATCTATGCGGCGGGTGATGTTACGGGCCGTGATTTGTACGTCTACATGGCGGCTTATGGCGCGAAGCTGGCGGCCCGAAACGCCCTTAACGGCGACACCGACAAATATGATGCCACGGCGATGCCCGCAGTTACCTTTACCGATCCACAGGTCGCTTCGGTCGGTTTAACCGAAAAAGACGCCCGCGATAGGGGCAAGGATGTGAAGACCTCGGTATTGGGGTTGGAGCATGTCCCACGGGCGCTTGTCGCAAGGGATACCCGGGGCCTCATTAAGCTGGTAGCTGACAAAACTACCGACCGCCTTGTCGGCGCCCATATGATTGCGCCCGAGGCCGGAGACAGCATCCAAACGGCGACTATCGCCATCAAATCCGAAATGACTGCCGCCGATCTCGGCGATATGATTTTCCCGTACCTGACGATGGTCGAAGGCCTGAAACTCGCTGCTCAAACGATCAACAAGGACGTGAGTAAACTGTCCTGTTGCGCCGGTTAACGGCGCCTGATCGGCGGCGACGTGACTACGGCAAATCGTGACGAGCACGGTCTTACGGTCACCGTTACCCCGCCCCTCGGCTGGTCCGGTTCTTTCAAGGCACACGGCTCACCCAAAATTCACTCTTTCAGGGCGTGAACCGCGCCGTAATAGGCTTCCACCGGTTCACCGGTTTGGTCGTTGTCCGACCATAGCGCGATCATCTCTATCGGGCCGGGCGGTTCCTTGCCGAACGCGCTCCGATAATCTTCGACAATGTTTCGCCTGATCCTCACCCATTGGCCAAGATTTTCCGTTCCGCTTTCAAGAACGATTCCACGCACCGTGCCCGGATGATAGGGACTGAGGACCACGGCTTCCTTGGTCAATTTGTCGTTCGTCCACACGTAGGCAAGCGTCGGCACCTCCGGTCGGAACCAACTGGGCCGTCCAAAAAGCAGGTAGATCGCTGCCGCTGTGTCTTCGCCGGCTTTGGTTCGAATGTCGGCCGACCTCTGAAGCCTGTCCACGCGCCATGTCCATTCCAGCCACGGGTATTCGTCCGGCCGGAATTTTACTTCCCCGTACAACCCGGATGCGGAGTTGCGCCCGACGGCGCGGATATAAGGGGTTCCACCCACCTCGACGCGACGATACTCGGTGGCGGCGCCAAACTTCCGGTGAGTCCACGCCTCCTCAAGTGGTGCCGTGGGATCGACCAAGACGAGCAAGTGCTCGTCGCCCAACGCACCATGGGAGGCGGAAAGCGACAGCAACAATGCGGTCACGAGGACCGCAGCCGGTATCTTCAATCGACGTGCCTCTTTGGCTCGCTTCGCGACGTCACCCAATTGGCCTCTCGTCATGTTGTTTTGCTCCCGTGTGATGTCACTGACCCGCATTTGAGAGCGAAAATATGTTTGTTTAAGAGTACCGTCGCGGGCGCTGGGGCTTTGTCCGAGACCTATTCCGCATGTTTTACATCGTCAAGGAACCGCAAATAATGCTCGGGCAGGCCGTGCGCTTGGGCGCCTTTCCTTAGCAAAGTGATATAGCGGAGCGAGGGGTTGCCGTCGGTCTCTTTGCCATCGGCGGTGTAGGTGACAGCCTCGATTGCACGACCGTCGATATCTTCCGCATCGACCCAAAGGTGCCGGTAGCGCCAGCCGGGCACACCCTCGGTGGAGTCGAGGTGCACCAGGTCGGCCCTGGTGATCTGGTAAAGCACTCCCCAGACTTCCGCGTTCGGATCGGATGAGATGTTGGCTGGTGCCGCCTTGCCCCTCGGTCGCCCTTCGAGGTTAAAGCGCAGGCGATACCCTCGCACACGGCCCGGCCGCCATTCGATCGGCCGCATACCACGCCTTTCTAAGAAGGCGCTGTCGTGCATGTTGGCACCGAAGGCGAAGTACCAGACCCTATCGTTCGGCTTGCCAAAGATGCGAAGACCGTTAAGCCGGTAATAGACCTTTGAGAGCGCCCAGGATTTGGCGATCAATCTTCGCAATCTGATCTTCATTTCACGCTTTCTGCCGGCAAGTCCCGCAACCGCCGAATGATCAGGAATTGTAGAAAAGCGGCGCCAAGGCTTACAACGAATACCCCGGTGAGCGACGTTGCCTCGACGATCGCGGCGCCGGCAAGCGGCAGCAACGCCGCCGGCGCGACCAGGGCGTTGAAGTAACCGCTGTAGGCGGGCCTTCGGTCGTCCGGAGAGATTTCCATCAGATATCCAAGCATCGCGATGGTGATGCCATTGCCGACGGCCCCGAGTAAGAAAAACACCGTGGCGAACCCCGATATTGTTGGAATCGGCCAAATCCCGACCATGGAACTCCAGACGATGATCAACAACGGCGGGACGGCGCGGAGTAGGGCAACCCCTTCGTACAAGCTCCGTTTGCCATAACGGTCGCCCCACCAACCCCACAGGGCATTCGACAGGAGCGCACCGGCCGTCTGCGCCGCC
>JBHIDG010000255.1:0-4822 GCA_046760025.1 Woeseia sp.
GTCGGCCATTTGCAACACGGTCAAATCGCGTCGACACAGTGACGACGTCGCTACCACATTGATCGGCGAGCTCCTGACCGAAATCGGTGTCGAGACTTACGATTCGGTTCGCGAGTTGTCGTTCCAGGAACAGCCGCGCCTTTGTCTGGCCATATGCCCGCATGCTGCCGTGGTAGTCGATATGATCGCGACTCAGATTCGTGAATATCGCCGAATCGAAATGCACGCCATTGATTCGATCCTGCCCGAGGGCATGAGACGATACCTCGATAGCAGCGAATCCTGCGCCGGCGTCACGCAATGTTGCCAGTCTTGCATGCAAGTCGACGCATGCCGGGGTCGTCATATCCGTGTCGGTTTCGAGCTCACCGATGCCGCAACCCAGCGTCCCGAGATACGCGCAGGATCTGCCGAGGAGTTGCAGCGCCTGAGCGATGAGGAACGACACGGTCGTCTTGCCATTCGTGCCGGTAACACCGACCAATCTCATGGCAGTGGAAGGTGAGTCGAAAAACCGGTTTGCGATCTCACCGACATGTGTCGTCAATCCGGCAACCGGTATCAGAGGTACCCCTGCGTCAATCGGGGCCACGACGTCCGCACTGGAGTCCCAGACAACAGCCGGAGCGCCTGCCTCGAGCGCCTCGTCGACGTACTCCAGCCCGTGACTGGACTCGCCGACCAGCGCCAAGAACACGCTGCCGGGTACTAGCTTTCTGCTGTCACTCGATATACCCGTGATCTCGACATCCGGCGCATCCGCCATTCCTGCGAGCAGCTCTCGCAGGGTGCCGTGCGGTCTCAGGGCTTCGGCTGGCATATTCATTGTCTCATTGCCTGCAAAACGCTTTCGGAGTCCATTGTCGGCAGTGCGTCCGGTGGGACGGCGAGCAATCGCAACGATTCAGCCATGACGTCGGCGAATACCGGGGCCGCGACATCGCTCCCGTAGTAAAGCGCACCGTGCGGCTCATCGATGACGACCACCGTGGCAAGTCGCGGACCGCTGGCTGGCGCCAGACCGGCGAAAATCGAAACGTATTTGTCTTCCGAATAGCCGCCCGCCGCAAATTTCCAGGAGGTTCCCGTCTTGCCGGCAACTCGATATCCCATAACGCGCGCTTTCTCGCCGGTACCACCCGCGCGTACGACCTCCTCCATCATGCGCCTGACTGCCCGGGCCGTGTCATCGGCGATAATGCGTTCGCCCTCAGCCGGCTGATCGAGTTTGATGAGTGAGACGGGACGAAGCCAACCGTCGCTGCCGATCGCGGCATAGGACTGTGCGAGTTGCAGGGGCGTGACACTCACACCATAGCCATAAGCGAGTGTTGCCTGACTTATCGGTTGCCAATGGCTGTAATGCGTCAACAATCCGGCGGATTCACCCGGAAAGCCCGACGATGTCAGGGAACCGAGACCGAAACTCTTCATCGTTCCCCATAACTGGTCCGGTTCCAGCGACATCGCAATCTTGGTTGCGCCAACGTTGCTCGATCGTGAAAGTACAGTCGTCAGGCTGACTCTTCCGAGGTTGTGGCTGTCCTCGATCGCTTTTGGCCCTACGACAACATAGCCGGGTGCGGTATCGACATAACTGCTCGGCCGGTATTGCCCGCTTTCCAGTGCTGCTGCAAGCACCATTGGTTTGATGCTCGAACCTGGTTCGAATATGTCGGTTATCGCCCGATTGCGATATCGCTCTGCCGAAAACTGTGCCCTGTTGTTCGGGTTGTAGCTTGGTTGGTTCACCATTGCCAGAACTTCACCCGTCAGAACGTCAAGCACGACGATGGATCCCGAATCTGCGTGATGTTGCTGAACCGCGGCCTTGAGCGTTCTATACGCGAGGTACTGCAGTCGCAGGTCGATACTGGACACCAGGTCCCTGCCGTGTCGCGGTGGCGATATGCTCTCGACGTCTTCAACGGGTCGACCCAGGCGGTCTTTCAACACGCGCTTGGCGCCCGACTCACCACTCAGCCAATGGTTGAATGCAAGCTCCAGGCCTTCCTGACCCTCGTCGTCCACGTTGGTAAAGCCGACGAGGTGGCCGGTTACCTCACCGGCCGGGTAGTACCGGCGATACTCGCGCAACACATTGACCCCGGGCAGCTTCAATGCCATCACCCGATGCGCTTCGTCCGGGCTCAGATGACGCTTCAGATACAGAAACTCCTTGTGCATGTTCCTGGTTACGCGGCGCATCAGTAATCTCGAATCGAGACTCAGCGCATGGGCAAGCTTCGGCACGCTATCCAGAGCCGGTGCGAGTTCCTTCGGATTTGCCCAAACACTATCGACCGGCGTACTAATGGCCAACGGCTCGCCGTTGCGGTCGGTGATTGTGCCTCTGTGTGCCGAGATCTTTTCGACATGCAAATGGCGGCTATCCGCCTGGCGGTTCAGGAAGTCCTTGTCCAGAACCTGCAGATAGACAGCTCGTGCAACCAGGGACGAGGCAGCAATCGCAAAAAACGCGAGCACCAGCGCGACTCTGCCGGCGAATCGCCGGGCGCTCTGTTCCCTGGGCTCTGCTCTTCGGCTCATTGGCGTTCAATGACATAGATCGCCCGCGACTGGGGACGGATGAGCGATAACTCTTCGACGGCAACACGCTCGATTCGCGCGTGCGTAGCCCACGTACTTTGTTCGATTTGCAATTGGCCCCATTCGATATTCAATTCGTCGCGCTCGGTCGTCAGGTTTTCGAGATTCAGAAATAGCCTGCGCGATTCGTGTCTTGTGTATATCAGCGCCAGTGCTGACAGAACACAGACCGCTACGAGTACCACGATCAGGACCGATGGCTGTCGGCCACTGCCAAGTTCCATCACAATCTCTCCGCAATCCTGAGACGTGCGCTACGGGCTCTTACATTCGCCGCAATTTCTTCGGCCGTAGCGCCGACGGGTTTGCCAACCAATTTAAACGTGGGCCGGCTGTCTTCCGGAATCGACGGTAGTCCCCGATGCTGTTCGGCTTCGCGTGACGCATTCCGCATGAATCGCTTCACGATTCGATCCTCGATCGAGTGAAAACTGATCACACATAAACGCCCGCCCGTTCGGAGCAGATTTTTGGCCGCCGCCAAAGCGATTTCGAGTTGCATCAGTTCGTTGTTGATGTGGATGCGAATGGCTTGAAACGTCTTAGTAGCAGGATGTTTGCCCCGCTCCGATCGCGGAACCGATGCAGCGACAATAGTCGCCAACTGTTCGGTGCGTTCGATCGCCGCTGCCGATCTCGCAGAAATAATTGCCCGGGCGATTGGCCCGGCAAACCTCTCGTCCGCGTTTTCTTTCAGCACTTGCTTCAATGTCTTCTCGTCGACTTCTGCCAGCCAGTCGGCCGCGCTAACCCCCGTCTGCGGGTCCATTCGCATGTCGAGAGGTCCGCTTCGCTTAAAGCTGAAACCGCGTTCTGCCTCATCCAGTTGTGGCGACGACACCCCCAGATCGAGTAGTAGCCCGTCCACGTTTCCGAGCAGGTCTTTTTCCGACGCAATGTTCTTAAGTTCCGCAATTTCACCCTTCACAATCTCAAACCTCGGATCACCTGTTAGTGCTTCCGGGGCTGCCGCAATGGCTTTCGGATCACGATCAATTGCAATCAATCGACCATTTGATCCCAGTAGTTCGGCAATCGCCTTGCTATGTCCCCCACGACCGAATGTTCCATCTACGTAGCAACCATCCGGTCGGATGTTTAATCCCTCAAGGACCGGCCCTTTTAGGACCGGTACATGCACGTGGCTCTCCACCTCTCGCCCGCATCGATTTACAGCGAGAGCGACTCAAGCTCGGGTGGCAGATCTCCATTGTCGTCGGTGCTAAGCCAGGCATCCCCCATCTTTTTCCAGCGCTTCTCGTCCCAAAGCTCAAACTTTTTGCCCTGCCCGATCAGAATTGCCTTGTGATCGAGCCTGGCGAAATCGCGCAGCGCCGGTGACAGCAATATGCGTCCATGCCCATCGATATCGACTTCGGTCGCGTAACCGACCATGAGTCGCTGCATTCTGCGGAGCTCTACTCGAACATTCGGAAGGCCCATGATTTGTTGCTCGATTTCCTGCCAGTCCGGCAACGGATAGATGAGGAGGCAAGGACCTTTGTCGACCGTGATAACCAGGTTTCCGGCACAACGCTCAGCCAGCCGTTCCCGGAGACGGGTCGGGATGGCCAGACGCCCTTTATCGTCCAATGCGAGTTTGGTGGCCCCACGAAACACGGTATGCTTGATGAGCGATCAGCCATGTCGAACACGCCAGCCCATCTCCTCCCACTTTTTTCCACTTTTCGACACTATATTCGGGCGATACATCAGCGTCAACTCAATGGTCCAAATAATTCTTGTTGTACAGGGACTTAGAGGCTATTTCGTGGCGCAATTCGGGCGAATTGTGCGGCTAATTGGAACTATAAATCAGTCACTTAAGTCCTTTTTCACGATTTTTGCTCATATTTAGGTCGCCAGACCCCGACAGTGCTGGATTTTCAGGCTGGTTTGCGCGTGCCCGCGCTGGGCAAAAGGGGGGGCGGACCCCGAAGGGATCCGTCTCCATATGATTATGTAAATAACAGCGGAGGGGATGAGAAAGCAAGAGCCGGCAATAAGCCGGGTTCTGTCGAGGACAACCATTCATCTGGGACGACCGTCACCGATCGCCTCTAGCAACCTACCCGGGAGCCCGCTCAGGCGAACGGTGCAGGCTTGCGCCTGCGTACTCCCCTATTTGGTCTTGCTCCAGGCGGGGTTTACCCTGCCGCGGCGTGTTACCACCCGCGCGGTGCGCTCTTACCGCACCTTTTCACCCTTACCG
>JBHIDG010000256.1:0-4822 GCA_046760025.1 Woeseia sp.
CCGCGCCTTGCTTGTCCAGCTCGATGCGGGTCTGCGGGATATCCAGCTCGATCGTCCCGCGCCGCCTGCGTGCCCTCGCCAGCGCCCCGTACAGATCGTACAGATGCCGAAGCTCCTCAGACAAACGCCCGGGAACGCCGCTTCCCGCTTCGTTGGCGAACGGGCCCGCGACCTGGCCGTAGGTCAGGCGGGCCGCCGACCGCATCAGGCCCTCGTAGAACTTCGACCGCGTTACTTTTCCCTGCCCGTCGACCTTCATATCACACACCATGCACAGGCGGTCTGCCCCCGGATTCAGCGAACAAAGCCCGTTGGAGAGCACCTCCGGCAGCATCGGCACGACGCGATCGGGAAAATACACCGATGTCCCCCGCTTGATCGCTTCCGTATCGATCGGCGATCCTTTATCCACGTAATAACCCACATCGGCGATGGCAACCACCAGCCGCCACCCGTTGCCGGACGGTTCGCAGAAGACGGCATCGTCGAAGTCGCGCGCGTCCGCCCCGTCAATCGTGACCAGTGGTATCTCACGCAGGTCGACACGGCCTTTTTTCGCACTTGACGGGACCGACTTGCCGAACTTCCGTGAAGACTCCCGGACCGGCTTCGGCCAGAGGGTCGGAATGCCGTTGGAGTGGATCGCGATATCGGTCGCTATGCCCTTTTGCTCCGGGTCACCGATGACGCGGATGATCGTCCCGGTCGGCTGTTCCAGGTCTGTCGGGTAGTCGAGAATCCGTGCGACCACGATCTGGCCCGGCCGGGCCGCCCGGGACTCGCCCTTCGGGATCAGTATCCGGTGCGAGACCCTCGGATTGTCGGGGACGACCAGGCCGATTCCCCTTTCGCGGATGAACCGGCCCGCGACTTCGGTCAGGCCACGCTCGATCACCTCGACCACCCGTCCCTCGGGACGGCCGCGCCGGTCATAGCCTGCGAGCTTGATATCGACCCGGTCACCGTCGATCAGGGAGCGCATTTCCCTTGCAGACAGGTAGACATCCTCATCACTGTCGTCCCGCCTCACGAAACCGAAACCATCGGGGTGGCCGATGACCGTCCCGGTCACGAGTTCGAGCTTCTCCGTCAGGCAATACTCGCCGCGCCGGTTCTCGATGACCTGCCCGGCCCGGACCATCTTTTGCAGCTGCTCGAGCAGCCCTACCCGCAGGCGAAGACCTTTCAGACCGAAATCGTCCCGGATCCGGTCGAATCTCAGCGGCTGGCCCGCCTCCCGCAGATACTCAAGAAGCTCGTTCCGGCCGGGAATCGGGTGCTTGTAATTCTTGCCGCGACCCTTCCCGGCCGCGGTCTTGTTGCGCTTCGCCAAGCTCAGCTCCCCACAGGGACAATCGGGCTAATTGACAGGATTGGTGACCTTTGAGTACAGTGCGCCACCCGCACAGAAGGCCATTATTGTACGGACTTTGGCTGCCGAGGTGGCGGAATTGGTAGACGCGCTAGCTTCAGGTGCTAGTGGGCCGAAGTAGCAAGAGTCGATTATTTAACAGAGAATCACGCGGTTACAAGAGACGGTCAAGCAAGGGCGGTGCGGTTGGTTTCGTTTTTGTCGTGTCTGCGGTTTGGCAGGAAGTTTGAAAATCTGATTGGCTAGTCAAATGCCCAGGTGGCGGAATTGGTAGACGCGCGGCGTTCAGGTCGCCGTGTCCTTACGGATGTGCGAGTTCGAGTCTCGCCCTGGGCACCAACCCAATTTAGCTGATCTGCGTTACTCATTTAATGAGGCCCAATTACTTCTATGTAGATTTCGGTGAGTATTGCGTGAGGTTGGCTTGCTCGTGGACTTACTGCACGCGGCGAATATGGGCGATCTGTGTAGAAACTAGGAAATCACCTTACGACCAAAAGACATGGCAGGCTGCGCTATCGGGTCTTGAATAAATTCGACTTGAGGTCTCGTTCAAATAGGAGGTGCGCCGGCGGAACTACCCCGTCACGATAATAGGACGACACGCTAGTGGGCTTGTACGTCACTTTTATCGTTCCTGTCCCAGCATCGCCTAAGCTGCCCTTTCCTTTGGTCCCGGGTGCATCTTCCTCTTTGGTAATCTCAAAGTCATCAACGCTGAACTTGGCCGCAACGATGATGCGGTCATAAAGTAGGCGCTCGCTGCCAAGAATCAGGGGCATGATGTTCTACCGCTTGTGCATAAGAAGATACGCCAGTGGGTGAAAAAGTCCATTTCGACGGTCAAAGCACGGCCTGAGGACAACCTGCCCATGGGCTTATCGCATGCGGCGAATATGGGCTATTGGTGCAGAAACGAGCCGATGCATCGTAACTCAGTGGTGGCACGCCGTCCTTACTGCAGAATTATCGTGTATGTCCCTATCCATCCGTCACTGTGATCAAATATCGCGTACTGCGGGTAATCTTCATCGGGAGAATGCTGTTCGTCTACTTTGTAGCCCTGCGATTTGAATCTCTCCATCATCGCGGCGAGAGTTTTCCTCGCTTCTTCCACAGTTGTACACAACGTTGCATCTTGATCCGGATTGGCCATATTGACTATTTTCGCGGCCATTGGTTTCTCCTATAGGTTCTGTCAGTTTTGTCTATCTACAGAGAACGTCGCTCCTACAAGAAGGGTGATCGATCGTCACTTGCGGGTTTTCTTCTTCAGCAACAGTTGAACGCGCCCGCGCTTGCGCACGGCATACTTGGGCACCTTGTGTCGTTCGTTCAATTTGCCGACGATGTCCTCCACCGCGCTCGTCACGGCTTTGCGATTGCCTTGTCGGTAGCCGTGAATGCTGTTGCTGCCTTCAAATGCGATCACATAGTGTTGCCAGATGGAGCCTTCCGCGCCGGGCGGAGGCTTTGCTCGCCGAACCGATACGATTTCGTAGGGTTGTGCCATTGCTGAAGTCTCATCAGTCATGTTCACACGCAGGTAATCAAGCCTGCCAGCTCGGACCGGGGAAGCGCATGCTGTTAGTAGATTGTTGTTATTGAAGGAAGGCCTTACCAGCGATTTCTGCCGCCGCATTATCCGAGAAGGTCATTTAGTAGCGGAACCAAACTAAATGATGATGTACTGCTTGTCAAGATAGGATCGGAACGCTACTATCCGGCGATGGCCGCACCCGTGGACGTTAGGGCTCGAACAGTCGCCGAGCTGGTTCTCCAGTTGGGCTGCCTGGCCCGCGGAGATGGCTTCGTTGCCGATCTTACCTTCGCGCAGTGGACAGCATTGCGGTATTTTTCCCGCGCCAATCGTTTCTCACGCACCGTTTCAGCCTTCGCTGAGTTCCATGGCACAACCCGTGGCACGGCATCTCAGACCATCAAGAGCCTGGTGCAGAATAACCACCTGACGCGCAAGCGCTCGAAAACCGATGGTCGAAGCATTGATTTCACTCTGACTAACAAATCGAAAAAGTTGCTTGCCGAGGATCCGTTCGAGGCGATGGTGGTTGCGGCCAGCGCACTATCGAAATCAGCATCCCTAACTGTCACACGCAGCTTAGAACGCATGTTGCGCAAAATGGCGCAGCAGCATGGCAAACGTCATTTTGGGATGTGTCCGCACTGCAAGTATTTTCAGGAGGACGGTTGTTGTATGAACGGCCAATCCAGTTACTGCTGCACTTTGATGGATGAACCGCTCAAGGACGCCGAAACGCAGCAGCTTTGCGTCAATTACGTACCCGACCGCTAGCCATTTATCCCGGCACATCGATCAGCGAGGATTTTCATCAGCTTGGCTGCCCCTTCTGAAAATGAAAACGGTCAGATTTGGAGGATCAGAGTGGCAACGTGGCGCGAGGAATTTACAAGACTATCGGATATACACGGCGAAGAGTGGCAGAAATTTATCCACGGTGAACACAACCAACAAGCCGTTTGTAACTCCATGGACGATATTGCTGAAATACTCGGAAGTTGGGAAGCGGCGGGCTGTCCAGATAGGGAAGAAGAAATTTCGGTCTAGCAAATTGTGCTGTCCCTGGCCCTTCTACAATCGCTAGTGCGTGTCAATACTCGCCGCCTGGTTGTTGTCGTTTTGGGAAACTCTGTGTTTCGCACCCAAGCGTGAATTACATCGACCTCATTCATTCAAAGTTAGCACTAGGATGATTGTCAGGTCGCGCAGCTGGCTCCGTCACTTTGTAGGTCTTGAGCACTGCTTTCCCTCACTCTCGGCCCACTCCATTGCCGTTTTTGCCCGGCTGCGCGACGACTCCCGTATCAGTATTGTCCACCCCTCAGTAGTAAGAATTACGAATTTAGAATGTGCACGATCCACCGCATTTTTCAATCTGAAACTAGGAGTATTGAGTGATGATGAACGAAACGGTGCAAATTCGGGAGGAGAAACGGGAAGCGGAGCCGACAAGACGATTTGTGGACGGTCGCCTCAGCCGTCGGTGGTCGCAGCGCATGAATCTCGATGAGAGTTACCGTGCGCCATCTCTTTTCACCTGGCGCTTCTGAGGCGCGTACTGAATGTTGTAGGGAATTAAGGGGTTTGGGCCGTCCTTGGCCCTGACTGATTCGTCTATCGATTGTAGACGCCGTTAATCAGGTATTCGCCAATTGCTTCGAAAAAGCCGATTGAAAGTCCGTCGGTGTTGTATTTTCGACGATATTCGGCTTCGGTTTTCGCTATCTCGCTGGCGATATGTCAAAACCAATTGGGTGTATTGCCGTCTTCGTCCTGCTCATGCTCCGGGTTATGAACAAGGCCCAATAAGTCGAACGGCATTGGTCGGACTGTAACAGATCAAGGCAGTCCTGGAATTCCTGATTAACATTCAGATAGCAGGCACAATCGATCTGCCGTCGGCATATCCT
>JBHIDG010000257.1:0-4808 GCA_046760025.1 Woeseia sp.
AGGCGCTAATCGATGCCGGCAACACGGACGTGCGGACGCCGGCCGCACAGATTTGGGGGGCTCCGAAAATAGCGGACGATTTCACGGTCTGGGCAAACGCCGGAATTGAGCTGGATAACAATGGTGAGGCCTACGTTTTCGGCAACTGGTCGGAACGCGACGTGACAGGCGGCTTTTTCTTTCGTAACCCGAATACGCGCGGCGGCGTCAACAGCAACGACGGCGGCTCAACCCTCCTGGTTGCCGATCTGACCTTCGGCAGTAAAGATGACGGCGTACCCTGCCCGGTCGTCAATATCGTCAACAACGTGCCGGATCCGGTCGCGTTCGCAGCAGCGGTCGCAGACCCGAACTGCTTCATGTTCAATCAGCTGGAACCCGGCGGCTTCACGCCGCAGTTTGGCGGTGCCGTGGCCGATGCTTCCATTACCGGCGGTTTCAGGGGCGAGCTGGACAACGGCCTGCTTTACGACATTAGCATGGCCTACGGCCGCAGCTCGGTGGAGTACAAAATCAGCAATACGGTCAACCCGCAACTCGCGTCGTTGCAGCTCGAGATGCCGAGAGAATTCAGACCTGGCACCTATGTTCAGAGCGAACGTAATGCCAACATAGATGTTTCCTTCCCGGTGGATGTGGCCGCATTTGCGTCTCCACTGAACGTTGCCGGCGGCGTGGAATATCGCGTGGAACAATTCGAGATCAAGAATGGTGATCCGAACTCGTTCTTTATCGACCTGGACCTCGCTGCACAAGGTTTTGGCATCGGCTCAAACGGCTTCCCCGGATTCCAGCCCGAGGCTGCCGGTGTGTTTGATCGTGAGAATTTCGCCGCATACATCGACTTCGAAGCCGACGTTACCGAAAATCTGCTGGTGGGCGTAGCAGTGCGATTCGAGGACTTCAGCGATTTCGGCACGACAACGACCGGAAAAATCGCCGGCCGTCTGCAAATCACCGACGGGTTCGCATTACGTGCTGCGGCAAGCACAGGGTTCCGTGCGCCGACCACCGGCCAGTCGAATGTGCGTAACGTATCGACGTCCTTTTTTGGAGGGATGCTCTCGGACGAGGCCACGTTGCCGCCGACTAACCCGATCTCGGTGCAGAAAGGCGGCGTAGCCCTGCAGCCCGAAGAGTCGGTCAGTCTGACAGTGGGCGCGATTCTGAGTATCGGTAATCTGGACCTCACGATCGACTATTTCAATATCAACATCGAAGACCGTATCACCCTGACCAGCACGCAAGCGCTGACCGCCGCAGATATTACGGCATTGCTGGCACAGGGCGTGACGGATGCGAGCAGCTTCAGCGGTGTGCGGTTCTTCACCAACGGCTTTGAGACGACCACGCAGGGTGTCGACGTCGTTGCCACGTTGCCCATTGGCGGAAGCACGGAAGTCACGTTGAGTGGCAACTGGACGGACAACGAAGTTGATAGGTTTGACCCCGGCTTACTTACAGGTCCGCGAATAAGGCAACTGGAAGACGGTGTTCCGGATGTCCGTGTTGCGCTGACCGGAACCCATGACATAAATAATTGGGGTGGATTGTGGCGTATCAATTACTGGGGCGAGTACTACGAAGACCATGTTGACTCCGCTGCTTTTCCGATCGAAGCAGGCGCGGAGACGACGGTCGACGTGGAGCTCGGCTATAACTTTGGTGACAGTGTAAGGGTCGTTCTGGGCAGTCAGAACGTTTTCGACGAGGAACCGGACCTCAATCCCTGGGGGCCATCCATCGTCGGAGCCAAGTTCCCGGTCACGGCACCGATGGGCTTCAACGGTGCGTTCTACTATCTGAGAGCCACCTGGGACGTGTTGTAATAGAGGTTCCAAAGACATGAATGTGAGGGGCGCTTTCGGCGCCCCTTTTTTCAGGATCTCGGATCATGAACATCGTTTTGCTGGGCCACGATGATATCGCGAGCAGGATCGCGCTCAATCTGATATTCACCCGGCTGCCCGAGCATCGATGCAGACTCTTTGTTGCGGGCCGGCTTTCCGACGGCGATCATCCTTTGCCGAAGCGCCTGGAGCGACTCGACCGGATTGACCAGCAGTTCTGCGCGTCACTGCCTTGGACCGCTGCAGGGGAATCGAAAAGGCTGCCCGCGCCGAACTCCGAGGCCGGGCTGGCTGACCTCGCGGCATGCGATCCGGACCTGTTCATATCGGTTCGCTACCGGCGAATCCTGCACGCTGCTGCCATTGCGATACCCCGCCACGGGGTCCTGAACCTGCACTCCGGATTGCTGCCGGAGTACAGGGGCGTCATGGCGACATTCTGGGCGATGCTCAACGGAGAAAAGGACATCGGATGCACGCTGCACGCTATCGTAGACAAAACGATCGATACCGGGCCGATCATCGGCCGGTCCCGAAATCCGGTCCGGACCGAGTGGTCCTATCTGGCGAATGTGCTCGAGTTATACCCGTCAGCTTGCCGCATGGTGACTGACGCTGTCATGAAGATTTCCGCCGGCGAGCCGCTCGGCCCGACTGCGCAAACCGGCGACGGTCACTACTACTCCACGCCGCGATCGCAGGACCTGGACCGGTTTGCGGCCCGTGGCCTTCATCTCGCCGATCCCGATGATCTCGACGCTTTCCTGGCCCGGCACGCGAAATACTGATAATTTCAGCCGGCCATGATTGACCTTTACTACTGGCCGACGCCGAACGGCAGGAAAGCATCGATCATGCTCGAGGAATGCGGTCTTGCCTACCACACGGTTCCGGTCAATATCGGCCGCGGCGAGCAGTTTTCCGCCGAGTTCCTGGCGATCAGCCCGAACAATCGCATACCGGCCATTGTCGATCACGAGGCATCGATATCCCTGTTCGAGTCCGGGGCGATCCTGGCATACCTGGCCGAGAAGACAGGCAAGCTGATGCCCAGGAACCTGCACGGCCGTTACGAGGTTATGCAATGGCTGTTCTGGCAGATGGGGAATCTCGGGCCCATGGCGGGACAGCTCAGCCACTTCGTGAACTATGCGCCCGAGCCCGTGCCGTATGCGCGCAAGCGATACGAGAACGAATACGACCGTCTGCTCGGCGTGATGAATACGCGCCTGACGGATCGGGAGTACCTTGCCGGCGATTATTCGATAGCCGACATCGCCTCGTTTCCCTGGGTCATGTCCTACAAGCGTCTCGGTGCCGTTCTGGATGAGTTCGGCAAACTGCGGCGCTGGTTCGATGCGATCAAGGCAAGGCCGGCCGTGCAGCGTGGGGCCGATCTGGGAAGCGACTGGCAGGATACGAAGTTGACCGATGAGCAGGCCAGGAGAGTGCTTTTTGGTCAGACTGCATCGTCGATCGCGGCCGCGGCCAAGGACAGTTCATGAGATTTTTCGACTGCAAGACGGCGCCGAGTCCGCGACGGGTCCGAATCTTCATGGCCGAAAAGGGGCTCGATATACCGCCGGTCCAGGTCGACCTTGCGGGCGGCGAGCAACTCGGCGATGCGTTCAGGGACATTAATCCGGATTGCACGGTACCGGTGCTCCAGCTGGATGACGGTCCCTGTCTGACGGAAGTCTTTGCGATCTGCCAGTACCTGGAAGAGAAATTTCCAGAACCGGCTCTGTTGGGCAGAAGCGCCATCGAACGCGCGCTCGTCACGATGTGGAACGCGAAGATCGAGCTTCACGGCTTTCTTGCGGTGGCGGAGACATTCCGGAATCGCGCCAGGGGTATGAAAGGGCGTGCGCTGACCGGGCCCGACGACTACGAGCAGATTCCGGAACTCATCGAACGCGGCCGGCGCCGATTCGATTCGTTCATGGCGAGACTGAACGGGCAGCTGCACGGCCGGAAGTACGTCGTCGGCGACGATTTCACGATTGTAGACATCTCTGCGATGGTTGCAGTCGATTTTGCGGCCCGGTCGAAGATCTCGATGCCCGATGACATGACGGCGCTGCGCCGCTGGCATGCCATCGTCGCCGCCCGCCCGAGCGCATCGGCCTGAGCCGGGTCAATTGGTCAGGTGCCGGTTACCCAGTCGGCTGACACCGTCCTTCGCTTGTGAGATCCAGGGTTTTTGTGCCTTGCGGTAATGCCTGGGCGCGAGTTGCGCGATGTTGACGATGTCCTCGAAGACCTCCAGAGCCTGATCATTCTTGTCGATACGCTCGAGCAGCATGGCGTAGCGGACCTTGGCTTCTGCGCCGGCGTAATAAGAAGCGACCGCCTTGTATTCGTTTTCCGCCAGACCCAGATCCCCGCACTCCTCCGCGGAGCGTGCATACAACAAATGCCCGTCCGGTGATCGGTAGTCGGGGTTTTTTGCAATGAGCCTTTCCAGCGTATCCTTTGATTTTTCGTACTCCCGATTCCCGAACTGCGCCTGGGCCAGCCCGAGCAACAAGTCCGGATCGTCTTCGTACAATCCTGTCAGCGCTTTTTCGTAGTGCTCGATCGCGTCGGCGTGTTTGCCGCCGGCGACCAGTTCGCCGGCGAGGTGCCGGGCCGCGTCCACGCTTCCTGACAAGCGGTGTTCCCTTTGTCGCCGGCGCAGATCGGCATCCGGATTCAGCGATTTTCTGATGCCGCGATACGCCCTGCGTGCCCTGTGGCTTGCCGTCAGGTCGGGTAGCAGTTCGACGATGAAATAGGCGATTGATCCGAGGCCCGGCAGGAATAACAGGATAAGAACCCAGTAGGGCGATCTGCCGGTTCTCACCGCATGAATAATCAGTGCGATCGCGACGATGCTCGATAAAGCCAGATAGGGCATGGTGTCGGTCTATGTCCTCATTTGCACGGAGTGGAAGCCGAGGTAGAGCAGGATCAGGA
>JBHIDG010000258.1:0-4802 GCA_046760025.1 Woeseia sp.
CCGAGGAGCTCGAGGCGCCGGAGGCGCGCAGGCTGGGCACGGGCCGGGATTAGGGTGTGTTCTCTAATTGGCGGCTGCGCTTCCGCCTGCCTCGCCGATGTCCGCTTGGTGCCAGGAGGGAACCTAATCGGTCTCGCGACGCTTTCTGCTTTCTGGCGCATGGCGCGGCACTTTAAAATAGAGTTCTCTCTTTGCATTCTAATCTGGCTGAACGAGGTAAGTTTTGATGACTGATGAAGAGCTGCTCGCAGAATTGGAGGACTTGTTAAGAACGATGCCCCCGATGAACAAGCTTGGCAACGATTCGCCAGATGTCCTGAGTTGGCTAGGACGTGCCGCTGCAATAATCTCCAATTGGCGCCCGGAAATGATGATTTCAGTTCAGCTCCACCTAGACAAACTCCATAGCGGTATGGCCCGTGATTATGACAAGGCGTGCAGGGGCTTAATCGTAATACTGCATCAGGCGCGGGCTGCCCTGAGGATGAAAACTCTTGGTCCATCAAATGTGGCTGTTGCAAGTTCAATGGTCTTTGATTACTTCGATGAAATACGCAAGGTCATTGAAGTAGCGAAGAGCGACATTCTCTTTGTTGATCCGTATTTGGATTCGGATTTCGTTTCCCGTTACTTGCCACACGTCACACCGGGGGTGCGTATTCGGTTGCTTGCGCGCGAAAAGATTCAAACCCTTCTTCCGGCCGCAAAGTTGTTCGTTGCTCAAAATAAAGCGAAGTTGGAGATACGCTCAGCACACGATTTCCACGACCGGTACGTTTTCATTGACGAAAGCGATTGCTATCAATCGGGTGCGTCATTCAAAGATGGGGCAAAGAACGCACCGACAACGATCACTCAAATTACTGATGCCTTTGCTGCCGTGTTCCAAACGTATCAAGAAATTTGGCGCGATGCGGAAGTGGTGCTTTGACTATGTTTCAGACGTTTTGGTCAGCAGACTTCCCACACGTTCGGAACGGGTCACTCGCAGACATCCGCATCGTCGTCGCGGCTGAGGACACGTCGGTGCAGGAGTGGGTCGCGCGCGTTGTGGAGAAAGCCGTCTCCGAGAGCTGGCCAAAGGTCGCCAAGGAGGAAGAAAAACAGTGACTTTGAGGGGAGCACAGGCGCAAGAACCCGAGGCGAAGCCTGCGGCTGTCATTGTACAACAGGGCAAGCTCCTTGACTTCATCGACGGGATTACCCAGCGCAACGAGACCCCCGAGGAGTACGTCCGGCAGGAGATAGCGAAGTCGCTGGTCCGGGAGTACGGCTACGCCAAGCAGGAGATCGCGGTTGAGTTCGTTCTGCGGCTTGGCTCACGGAAGCCCCGCGCGGACCTCGTTGTCTTCGGCGAAGGCGACGCGCACCAGCAGGACCGGGCTCAGACCATCATTGAGTGTAAGTCGCAGAAGGTTAAGGCCACGGACCGCAAGGACGGTGTAGGCCAGCTTCAGAGCTACATGGCGGCCTGCCCAAACGCGTCCTACGGCATGTGGACCAACGGCGTTGAGCGCTATTGCTACCGGCGCGTTGACACCGCCGGGAAGATTAATTTCGAGGAAATCCCCGACATTCCTGGCAAGGGCCGGACTGAGTATGACATTGAGCGCCCGCGCTTCGACCAACTCAAAGCCGCCTCCTCAGACGCGCTCCTGTTCGCTTTCCGACGCTGCCACAACTACATTGCGGGCAATCAGGGCTTGCAGAAGCCGGAGGCATTCTGGGAGCTTCTGAAGATCATCTTTTGCAAGATCCACGACGAGCGCAGCTCGGATGAGGTCCAGTTCTACGCGACCTCTACAGAGCGGCACGGCCTGAACGGGCAGCTCAAGGCTGTGAAGCGGATTGAGCGCTTGTTCGCGGCGGTTAAGGCGGACTATCCAACGATTTTTCGTGAGAGTGAGACGATTGAGCTCAACCCGGGTGTTTTCGCCTACATCGTCAGCCAGTTGCAGATGTATTCGCACTTGGAGAGCGACATCGACGTGAAGGGGCGAGCCTACGAGGAGATTGTCGGCGCGAATCTTCGCGGCGACCGGGGCGAGTTCTTCACGCCGCGCAACATCTGCCGGATGGCAGTAACGATGCTGGACCCGGGGGAGCGGCATCTCATCCTAGACCCTGCTTGCGGCACCGGCGGGTTCCTCATCATGGCCATGAACTACGTGACCGAGAAAATTCGGGCCGCGGAGATTCAGAAGTGGGGCGGCAACGTTGAGCGGGCGGAAAACGCCATCCGGCAGCGTGTCCAGCGGTTCGCGGAGAACCTCGTCGTCGGCATCGATCTGAATCCGAACCTCGTCAAAGCGTCGAAAATGAACATGGTTATGAACAACGACGGCACGGGAGGCTTATATCAGGGGAATTCGCTCAAGAACCCAGGCACATGGGATGACGATCTTCGAGGACGTAACCTTAGCGGGCAGGTGGACTTGCTGTTCACAAACCCGCCCTTCGGCTCGAAGATACCCATTGACGAGCCCGCGATCCTCGAAGCCTACGACCTCGGGCACGTCTGGAATTACGACGCCGACACCGACACTTGGGCAATGACGGATGCGATACAGAAATCGCAACCGCCGGAAATTCTATTCATCGAACGCTGCGTGAAGTTCTTGAAGCCGGGGACTGGACGCCTCGCGATGGTTCTGCCCGACGGCATCTTGGGGTCGCCCGGTCTCGGGTACGTCCGCGAGTGGATCCTCAGGAACACGCGGGTCCTGGCCAGTATCGACCTGCACCCGGACACGTTCCAACCGAGCGTGAGCATACAGACGAGCGTGCTCATCCTTCATCGCAAGGCTGACGAGGAAATTGCCGTTGAAGAGGCTGCCGGACGTATGAACGACTACGAATTGTTCATGGCCGTCGCGAACCACATCGGTCACGACAAGCGGGGCAACGTGACTTATGTCCGCGACCGGAGGGGCAACGAGATCGTGGAGGAAGTCGAAGAGACGCTAAAAGAGTACGAGGAAGGACAGCCGGTCTACAAGAAGCAGAAGACGCGGAAAAAGGTTGTCGACGACAACACTCTACAGATCGCACAGGCGTTCCAGAAATGGCTGTCCGAGCAAGACTGACCGCTCCACAGTCGACACGGATCGAATGGCCTTGGCATAAAGCGAAGACGACCTCGCTCTCGGTGTCGTTCCTGCTCAAGGGCGACCGTCGGATGGAGGCGGAGAATTACCTTGCCAGCGGTTTCGGAACGCGGATTGCGATTGAATCGAAGGCGGCGGGCTGGACCCGGCTGTCCGCAGTCGCGCGCACATGGCAGCCGTCCCGCCTCAAGGGGATTCAGGTCAGCCCCGAATACGGGACACCCTTCCTTGCGGCAACGCAGGTCTATGACGTTCGGCCCGTTCCGCGCAAATGGCTGTCCCTCGACAAAACCGACAATGTTGCGGATCGCTTTGTCTCGCTGGGCACGATCCTTCTGACCTGCTCGGGCAGTGTCGGACGGGCTACGCTGGCACACTCGACAATCGACGGGATATTGGTCTCGCACGACCTCCTGAGAATCGAAGCGAATGATGCTGATTGGTGGGGTTGGGTCTATACCTACCTGCGCGCCCCGACGGTCCGCGAGATGATGAAAGCGGCGCAGTACGGGCACATCATCAAACACCTTGAGGTGAGCCATCTTGATGTGCTGCCTATCCTTCTATTGCGACGCGACCTAAGGCAACCTTTCGAGCAGCTCGCTCGCAAGATCATTGAATTGCGCGACCGCGCACATGAGCTTGTGTTGCAGGCTGAGAGGTTGCTGTCCGCGGCATTGGGAGAGCGCCCCGACAACGGAGATGGCACATCAGGCTTCACCGCTCGCGCGTCTGAGATGTTTGGACGAGGGCGGCGGTTGGACGGTTATCACTACAACCCAATTGCAAAAGCAGCCGAAGAAACAGTGCGACGCGGTGCAGTGCGCGTCGAAATGCTGGGCGACCTCGTGGAGCGAATATTTGTTCCCGGGCGCTTCAAGCACGTCTACGGACCCGAGGGCGTTCCCTATCTCGACAGCGCC
The DNA here is from genome assembly GCA_046760025.1 of Woeseia sp. Lineage (GTDB taxonomy): Bacteria > Pseudomonadota > Gammaproteobacteria > Steroidobacterales > Woeseiaceae > JACZWL01. The sequence goes on from JBHIDG010000258.1 coordinate 4,031, forward strand.
CAAATTCTGGAGATGTCACCCGACATCGACAAGCGTGTGCTGTCTCTGAAGGGCGAGAAACAGGCAGGCTACATCGTTGATCGAGGGACGCTGCTTATCCCCTGCTCAGGCCAACTGCATGGCATCATTGGCAGTGTGGTGCTCGCCACGGAATGGCACGCAAGCAAAGTCCTTACGAACCATATCATGCGGATTATCCCGAAGGCCAAGCCATCCGTTCGGATCGGCTATCTTCAGGCAGCTCTTGGTCACCCCGAGTTGGGAAGACCCCGCGTGCTCAAGGGAGCTTTCGGCTCAAGTGTTCCAGAGCTTGGCCCAGACGATATTCACAGTCTTTCGGTTCCGCGACTGGCACCGGACACAGAGGAAGCAATTGCTGACGCTATGGAACAAGCTGCTACCCTGCGCTCCCGTGCCGACGAAATCGAGGAACAGATTGCGGGAGATGCTGACGAGTATGTGAACCGTTTTTTGGCGGGCGATAACCGCCACCTCGAATAAACAGCAACGAATACCACTCGCCTTCACCCACAGCGGCCAGCTACCTTCTCGGAGATAGCCCGCCAATGGAGGCATGGTCCGTGAATGCCGACTTCTTTTGCTGAAAATGTTAATGCCAAATGTCCCCTCCGGATCACCAGCAAACATCCGCATCCGGCTGCGGTTATGAGACGACGGGCCGGGATCAGGGCTCAGGCGAATTTGCGCGACCATTCAGTGACGACTTTGAGCATCGCGTCGGTCAGCCATCCAAGCTCGTCTTCGGAGATCA
>JBHIDG010000259.1:0-4795 GCA_046760025.1 Woeseia sp.
CGGTGAACGTGCAACCAGGCTCAGGCCCGAACGGTAGGCATCCGCCGCCGCATCGCCTTCGCCCAGACGGTTCAGTAGCCGCCCGTATTCCTGGTAGGCCTCCGGCGTCGGCCGGATGGAGATGACCGTCTCGAGATAACTGCGCGCCTTACCCCAGAGTTCGTTGCGAAGGCAAAGCCGGGCGGATGTCAGCAGGAGATCCGCGTCCTCGCCATGGTTCTTGAGCCAGCTCTCGGCGCGTCGGAGCTGCCTGGTGGCGTCCTTGCCCTCGACCATCCCGTAGAGCCGGACGAGCGGCCCGCGCCATTCCCTGTTGATGTCTGCGGCAAGGTCCCTCTCCGCTTTTTCATGCATGCCCGTACGCATGAGGCTGGAGTAATAGGCTTCCAGCAGAGAAAGGTCCTTTTTCTGGCGTTTTGGCACCTCCGCCCAAACCGTCAGAACCGAGTCGCCGTCTGCCGATCGATCGAGCTTCTCTATAAAGACACGCTCGGACCACTTGTCCAGCGTGGCCGAATCGACTCTGCCCCTGCTGCTCAGGCGGGGCAACAGTTCATCCAGATGATTCCAGTCCTCGAGCCGGAAATAGAGCCGGCCCAGCAGGGCCAGGGCGTGGCTGTGGTTCGGCGAGTTCTCCTCGAGTCGTCTGAGCGTGGCAAGCGCCTGTTCGTACTGCCCCTGGTCGAGTTGCAGCTCGGCCTGCGTCAGCAAGACCGCGTTTGCGGCCTCGGGCGTCTGTTCGTAAGCCTGCTTCAGCCACTCGTCGCGTCGCCCGTCCTGGCCTAACAGGTGCGCCGCCCGGGCGGCCTGCAGGTAGTTGAGTAATGGTGCGTCGCTGACGCTTGCGGCACGTGCCAGAAGCTTTTCTCCCTTGGAGAAATTTCCCTCTGCGATTTCGATCATCCCCCTGGTCAATCGTTGGCCTGCCCGACCCGTCCTGTAGCGACCGGCCGCTTCCCCGAGTTTTCTCGGTGCGCGGAAGAGCTTGACCAGCAACCAGGCCCCGATCATGAGGAGCAGTACAAGCCCGATCAGAATCGGTACCGACATTTCGATCAGGTAGTTTCGGAAATCGATGACGACGTAGCCGGGATCCTGCAGCAGGAAATGCGCTGCAATGGCGCTGATCACGAGCGCGACGACGACAATCAACCCGAATTTCATGAGCTCGAACGTTGTGCGTGACCCGGCCGTGGACCCGACAGCTGGCGCAATCTGAAAAGTGTCGCCATCGGGATCATTCACTGCCTCAACTGATTCGTTTCGTTGTCAATCATCACGGGCGGCCTCGTGCAGTATTCGGGCTACTCTTGCTCGGCGTGGGGTGCAATGGAACCGGAAAGCGTTACATGCTGACGGAGGAGGCGAAGTGACTCCGAGATATCGGGCGGCGATACGGGAAAGGAACCATCGCGGAGCTCCGCAATGGTTGCCAACGCGCTTTGCACCGGGGCGCTGTCGGCATCGTAATAACGCGTGAGCCAGCCGCTGGCGTCGTCAAGGCTCTGCTCGAATATCTCCTGCTCGTTTCGCAGCAGGGCGAGCCTCGCCGTCTGAAACTGCAACGCGAGGTTGGCGCGCAGGAAGTAGGCGGCGTCCGGTGCAACCCGTGGCTGGACCGTTTCGTCGGTGCGCCGGACCGAGACGACGCCCTTGACTGTCTTCTTCAGCGACGCCAGGGCACGGTCCATGCCGCTCAAGGCGGGATCGATCTCGTCCGATTCTTTATCGGGCACCCCGACCTCCTGTCGCAGGGGAAGAGAATCGACGACACCGGCAAGGCTTGCGAGTGTCAGGGTAATGCCTTCGATGTCGGGTTTTTCGATACCCTCAATCGCCCGAAGCTCATCGGAAAGGGCGCGACGGACCCCGGTCAGTGCCGGGTCCGCCAGTCGCAGCAATCGCTCGTCCGCAAACCGGAGTGCGAGACCGGCGAGATGCGGATTTCCGGCAAGCTGCAACTGCGCATTTGCAATCTGCATGTAGTACTCGGCTTCCGCGAGCAGCCAGGCGTCGCGCGCGCCGGTCGAAATGCCCTGCAGGGAGGAGATGGAGTCTTCCAGATTGACTACCCGGCCGGGCAGGGATTCGAACTCCCGGACACGCGCATCAAGCCTTCGCTCGATGGACTGAAGGTCAGCCACGCTCGCGACGTCTCGCTCGGCAAGGCTGTCCAGTCTGTGTTCGATGCTGTCCAGGGACTCCCCGGTCGCGTCCAGTGCCGCGTTCAGGCCAGCGAGGGCCGCAGTGCTCTTCTCCGCTGCATCACCCGTGCGCCAGTTATCGAACAAGATGTATGCCGCGATAACGAGGACGCCAAGGGAAACGAATAGTGCCAGCCAGGCGACCCTTCCGCCGGAACGATCGCGTTCACGAGGTGTATCGCGCTCAATATCTGGCGGGCGAGGATCGGCGCGCGGCTCATCGGTCTTCGCGGACACCGGTTGTTCCAGTCGGGTTTCTTCATCGGCGGAAGTCTTCCTTGGCGCGTCCTTGCCGGCCGCCGTGGTTTTCTTCTTGCGCTTGCTGGTGGTTTTCCTGACCATCGCGTCTTATCCGGATTCCGCTCGCCGGCACGCGATCAACGCCCGGAGCATGTCGTCGGTTTGGGGACTCTCAGCGAGCCACACTCTTGCATCGGGGATTTTATCCGAAGCTTTCTCTAATACACGAGCGCTGGGGGTAAGCAATGATGTGTTCCCGATCAGGTCGCGGCAACCCGGCGGCAGAATCTCGAGCAATCGTCTCAGGGAATCAACGCTCATCGCGATAACGCAGTTCACCTGGCCGTCGCGCCACCTGTGCTCCAGCCCGGCGAGCAGGCTCGGCGAATAGGCACGCGTCTGCCTGCGATAGACGGGCAGGTAATCGACCGTTGCTCCCCGTTCGCGCAGCTTGTCGGCCAGGAGTTTTCTGCCGCCGTCACCGCGGATAATGCGGATGTTTTTTCCCGATACGTCCTGCAGCCCCGCTTCGGCAAGCAGGTGTTCGCTGTCAAAGCCCTGTGCCGGGAAAATATCGACCTTATGACCGGCGGACTCGATAGCTGCCCTGGTTGTCGGCCCTATTGCGCCGATCGCGGTCTCATCATCGTGCAGGTAATACAGTCCGCACGCGACGGCATTCGTGCTGACGAAAATCGTGATATCGGCAGGGGGCAGAGCCTGCAGACGCCGGCCGATGTCCGCGGCTTCGAGCGGCTCGATCTCGATTACCGGAAATCTGATTGCCTCGCCGCCGGCCGCTTCGATCGCGGCTGCGAGTTCGTCGGCCTGATGCTCGGGCCGCGTCAGCAGGACGCCGAAACCGGCCAGCATGGTGTCGCTCATTCGTTCGCTCCATGCCGTGTCAGAAGCTCGCGCGCCCCGAGGTCGAGCAGTCTGTTGGCCAGCCCGATGCCGAGAGCCTCCGGATCGCCGGCGGGCCCCGAGACCTGTTCACGGATCATCACCCGGCCGTTTGGCGAGGCCACCATTGCTGTCAGGCAAAGAGCCTCGCCGTCGAGCTCGCCATACGTCGCGACGGGAGACTGGCAGTCAGCCTGGAGATGCTTCGCCACGGCGCGTTCCGCCGCCGTGATCGTTTTGGTCGGCGCGTGATCGAGAGACTTCAGCACTTGCACCAAATCACCACGGTCTTCGAGGCACTCGATGCCAATCACGCCTTGCCCGGCTGCCGGCAGCATCTGCTCGGGCGAGAACGTCTCGCTGATGCGTGACTCGAGGCCGAGCCGTTCGAGGCCGGCCCGGGCCAGCACGATCGCGTCGTATTGACCGTCTTGGAGCTTCCTGATTCTCGTGTCGACGTTTCCGCGCAGCGGTTGTACATCGACGTCGGGCCGTAGTTGCATCAGCTGGACCCGGCGCCGCAGGCTGGAACTGCCGACTCGGTCACCAGCGGCCAGGTCGTCCAGCTTTTTACCCACCAATGCATCGGCCGGGTTCGCACGCTCCAGGAAGGCGGCAATACGGAATCCCTCCGGCATGTCGGCCGGCACGTCCTTCATCGAGTGCACGGCAATGTCGGCACTGCCTCGTTCCATCGCCACTTCCAGCTCTTTTATAAAGAGTCCCTTGCCGCCGATGTTCTCGAGGCTGCGATCGAGAATCTCGTCGCCACGGGTCGATAGTGGCACGAGCTCGACCGACGCGACTTCCGCCAGTTGCCTGCAGGCATCGGCAACGTGATTGGCTTGCCAGAGCGCCAGCGCACTCTTGCGCGTTGCGATCCGGATCTTCACCCGGCCCCCCTGAGGCGCCGCCGGACGTCGGCGACATGCCGTCTGCTGATAACCAGACCATCATCCTCATCCCCGGAGCCGTCCCGGAGCGTGACCAGAGTCTGGCCGTCGCCGGTCTTCTTCAGGGCATCTATCTGACGCACGGCGACCAGCGCGTTCCGGTGAATGCGAACGAATTCGTCGGCGAACTCCTGCTCGAGATTTTTCAGCGAGTCATCGAAAAGGTCCTCGCCGTTTCGATGATGTACGCGCACATATTTCTGATCGGCATGAAAATAGAAAACATCGCGAACGGCAATCAGCTTCAACGCACCTTTAGAGCGCACACAGATATGCTTGCGCCGATCCGGGATGCCGGATTGCTTCGCGATGTCGTTGATCGTTATGTCGCTGAGGCGCGCTGCCTGTTCCAGCGCCCGATCGAGCCGCTGTCGGCGGACCGGTTTGAGCACATAGCCGACTGCCTGTGCATCGAAGGCCTCGATCGCATACTCGTCGTACGCCGTTGTGAAAATTATGGCGGGCGGCGAGTCGAACGCATTCAAGTGATGCGCC